>NZ_JAAGPH010000130.1:0-22921 GCF_017104705.1 Burkholderia sp. Se-20373
CGGCATCGGCTTCCTTCAGCACCCCGATAATCTGCTCTTCGCTGAACCGCGACTTCTTCATGACAAGGTTTCTCCTGCGGCCTTGCCACTAACTTTACAGTGGGATACTTCAGAGGGGGAAGGTCACATCCTCCACATCCCAACGGCACGCATGCCAGATCAATCAGCCGCCATCCTGCCGTCAATCCTCACCCCGGAACGAAACCACGCGATTTGATACGATCGACGTGCCGTCGGCGATTGCACACGTCGACGTTCATGTTCGAAACCAGGGCTTGATGGAGAGGGCGGGAATGAATATCGGCGACGCGTCGCGCGAATCCGGAGTCAGCGCAAAGATGATCCGGTACTACGAACAGGTCGGCCTGCTTGCGCCAAGCAAGCGTACTGATGCCGGCTACCGGATCTACGGCGCAGACGAGATCCATATCCTGCGCTTCATCCGTCAGGCACGACGCCTTGGCTTTCTCGTCGAGGACATCCGCAAGCTGCTGATGCTCTGGCAAGACCGTTCCCGCGCGAGCGCCGAAGTGAAGTCGATTGCCCTCGAGCATGTGGCCGAACTCGACAAGCGCATCGCCGAGCTGAGCGACATGCGCGACACACTGGCCGATCTTGCTGCGCACTGTCATGGTGACGGGCGGCCCGAATGCCCGATTTTGGCGCGCTTGTCCGACCCCGTCGGCGAACCAAATTAGTGCGTGCGCTCGAGGCTCAAAGCAGGCCTCGACTCGATTTTCATAAAAATCAATGAGTTATGAGGTGCCGATGGTCGGCCATTCCGAATGGGAATGGCTTCCATGCAAGTATTTCACTGGCATCTTGGTGCGGCATCGCTATAATTCGGGATAACCCTATACGGGAAATCCCTGAACACCGATTCACCAGGGGTCCCCCTTCCTTGGAGAACGTCATGATCGCCTACATCGTCGAAAAGCTGAGCAACTGGTTCGAATCCGCAGAACGTGAACGCCGTGAGGCCTACCTTGCCACGTCGTCGGACATCGTCCAGCTCGAGAGCCGCATCCGCTCGCTCGAAACCAACGGCTACTCGCTGTAATCGGAGTCACCGTCAGGTGCTACGTGGCACCGAACGATAAGCAAGCCCCGTATTTGACGGGGCTTTGTTTTTTGTGCGTCGGATCTGGCGCAATCGTCAGTGCAGCGCTATGGTATGCACCTGCTTTTCATCCTGAAGGACACGATCATGCGTTTGCGTCTCGATGTGCGTCGAAATGCCCGCGCGCGTCTCATTCTGGGCGCGGCGGTGCTGGTCCATGGACTCGCGGCTGTTGCTGCGACGTCGTCCAAGCCGCTGATTCTCGATACGCAACGCGGTATCCAGGACGGCAAGGGCGGGTTGGTGCTGCAGACAGCACCGTTGTCTTCCGAGCCGATCGTCGAGCCGGCAGGGATGCGGGCTCCCGCCGGGCAGGCGCCGAACACGTCGGTTCCGCTGTTCGTCGCGCCGTATATCAATGTCCCCGCATGGGGTGGGCAGCCGGTCAACCAGCCGAGGCTCGCGCCGAGACCTCAGCCGTAACGGCCGGCCACCCGATCAATTTCCGCGGTGCTCGATCTGGTAGCGGGCGCCGCTATCCTGTCCGAGGATCTCGACCAGATAGGGCAGCGCCTCGTTCATGCTCTGGGCGAGCGTATACGGCGGATTCAGAATGAACATCCCGCTGCCGTAGAGACCCAACCCGTCAGTCGGCGGATTCGACACCGTCAATGTTAGGTGCAGCCAGTTGTTCGGTTGCAGGCGCTTCAACTGCTCGGGAAAACGCTGCGATTCGGTTCGGGTCACCTGCGGGTACCAGACTGCATAGCAGCCGGTCGCGAAACGCTTCAGGCATTCCGTCACGCAAGCTACCGTGCGCGCGTAATCCTTCTTGTCCTCATAGGACGGGTCGATCAGCACGAGTGCGCGTCGCGGCGGCGGCGGCAGCAGCGCCTTGATGCCTTCGAAGCCGTCTCCGGCGAAGATCATCGCGCGTCGGCCTGCATCGCGGAAATTGTGGCGCAGCACGTCGATTTCCGTCGTGTGCATTTCGAACAGGCGCATGCGGTCCTGCTCGCGCATCGATCGCCAGGCGATGTACGGGGAACCGGGGTAGAAGCGCAGTTCACCGTCGTCGTTCAGCGCGCGTACATCATCCACATAGTCGCCCAGCGCCTCCGGCAGGTTCTTTTCG
Source organism: Burkholderia sp. Se-20373 (assembly GCF_017104705.1). Taxonomy (NCBI): domain Bacteria; kingdom Pseudomonadati; phylum Pseudomonadota; class Betaproteobacteria; order Burkholderiales; family Burkholderiaceae; genus Burkholderia; species Burkholderia sp. Se-20373. The sequence continues at coordinate 2,196 of NZ_JAAGPH010000130.1, forward strand.
TTCCACAGGCGGCCGATGCCGGTGTCGAATTCCGACGTCTTCGCCGCGTAGCCGTCGCGCAGCGAGTACACCCCGGCACCTGCATGCGTGTCGATATACCAGTAAGACTTGTCCTTCTTGTTCAGGTAGCGCAGCAGCTGGACGACGACGGCGTGCTTGAGCACGTCCGCGTGGTTGCCTGCGTGAAAACCGTGACGATAACTGAGCATGGCGGGCTGCCTGAAACGAAAGGTGAATCGATGAAAGCGGTCGATCGTGCGCGGCCGTCAGGCCGGGCGCCGATGCGGGCCGCGTATTGTACGCGAGTGACCGCGCATCGCCTTACTCGTACGCATCGCCGACCACCTCCTCGATGCGTTGCTTCACATCCGGCGTCAGCTTCGCGGCAACGTCGAGCGCGCGCATGTTGTCACCGATCTGCTCGATCCGCGACGCGCCTGTGATGACTGAACTCACACGCGGATTGGCGAGTACCCACGCGATCGCGAGCTGGGCCGTGCTGCAACCGAGCTCGGCTGCAATTGTGCCGAGCCGTTCGACGATGTCGTTGGCGGCCGGATTGGTCAGGCGGTCGCGCATCCAGTCGTAACCCTTCAACTGTGCGCGGCTGCCGGGCGGCACGCCGTTACGGTACTTGCCGGTGAGCAGGCCCGATGCCAGCGGGCTCCAGGTCGTGAGGCCGAGACCGTAGTCTTCGTAGAGCCGCGCATATTCCTGTTCGACCCGCGTGCGGTGGAACAGGTTGTACTGCGGCTGCTCGACGACGGGCTTGTGCAGGTGATGCCGCTCGGCGATCTCGTACGCAGCACGGATCTCGTCGGCACTCCATTCCGACGTGCCCCAGTACAGCGCCTTGCCGCGCACGATCATGTCACTCATCGCCCAGACGGTTTCCTCGATCGGCGTGTTCGGGTCGGGGCGATGGCAGTAGACGAGGTCGACATAGTCGAGTTGCAGCCGGCGCAGCGAGCCGTCGATGGCGTTCAGCAGGTATTTCCGGTTCAGCGTGTGATACTGGTTCGGTGCTTCGGCGAGCCCCCAGAAGAATTTCGTGGACACGATATAGCTGACGCGCGGCCAGTCGAGCGCCTTGAGCGCTTGGCCCATGATTTCCTCGGATTTGCCGCCGGCGTAGACCTCGGCGTTGTCGAAGAAATTGACGCCTGCGTCGCGCGCCGCAGCCAGGCATTCGCGCGCGACCCGCTGGTCGACCTGGTTGCCGTAGGTCACCCACGAACCGAGCGAAAGCTCGCTGATCTGCAGGCCAGAGCGGCCTAGCCGTCGATAGTGCATGCGAATCTCCTGCGTGACAGAACCGACCTTAAGCTTAGACGTTTTGCGCGCGAACGGCGGGGCCGATCGTGCACAATGACGTCTGGCCCGCCAGCACGATCGCGCGACGGTAGCGGATGCGGTGGGCGCTTGTTTTATCGATCCGACAACGGGAGGAGACGGACATGGCAGCAGATCTGAGCGGCAAGACCGCAGTCGTCACGGGCGCCGCGAGCGGCATCGGCAAGGAAATCGCACTCGAGCTCGCGAAAGCGGGCGCGGCCGTCGCGATCGCCGACCTGAACCAGGACGGCGCGAACGCGGTCGCCGACGAGATCGTCAAGGCCGGCGGCAAGGCGATCGGCGTCGCGATGGACGTGACGAACGAGGAAGCCGTGAACAGCGGGATCGACAAGGTGGCCGAAACGTTCGGCTCGATCGACATCCTCGTGTCGAACGCGGGCATCCAGATCGTCAACCCGATCGAGAACTATTCGTTCGCCGACTGGAAGAAGATGCAGGCGATCCACGTCGACGGCGCGTTCCTGACGACCAAGGCCGCGCTCAAGCACATGTACAAGGACGATCGCGGCGGTGTCGTGATCTACGTGGGTTCGGTGCACTCGCACGAAGCGTCGCCGCTGAAGTCGGCGTACGTGACGGCCAAGCACGGCCTGCTCGGCCTGGCCCGCGTGCTGGCGAAGGAAGGCGCGAAGCACAACGTGCGCTCGCACGTCGTGTGTCCGGGCTTCGTGCGCACGCCGCTGGTCGACAAGCAGATTCCGGAGCAGGCGAAGGAGCTCGGGATCAGCGAAGAGGAAGTGGTGAAGAAGGTGATGCTCGGCAATACGGTCGACGGCGTGTTCACGACCGTTCAGGACGTCGCGCAGACGGTGCTGTTCCTGTCGGCCTTCCCGAGCGCCGCACTCACGGGCCAGTCGATCGTCGTCAGCCACGGCTGGTTCATGCAGTGATGCGGAGGCGGGCGAGGTCGCTGCCCGCCGGTGAATGGCATAAAAAAACGCGCTCCACGGAGCGCGTTTTTCATTTTGGCAGGGCGGGGCCGATGACGGCTGCCGCCTGCTCAAGCCGTATTACTTCAGGACGGCTGCGACCGCATTGGCGACCGCGTCGAGGTTGCGCGTGTTCAGTGCTGCGACGCAGATCCGGCCCGTGCCGACTGCGTAGATGCCGAACTCGTCGCGCAGGCGATCGACTTGTGCCGAGGTCAGGCCCGAATACGAGAACATCCCGCGCTGCGCGTTGATGAAGCTGAAGTCGCGATCGACGCCGCTTGCCTTCAGGCGCTCGACGAGACCATTGCGCATTGCGCGGATGCGATCGCGCATTTCACCGAGTTCCTGCACCCACGAAGCGTGCAGCTCCGGCGATGCAAGCACCGCTGCGACCACGGCGCCGCCATGGGTCGGCGGGTTCGAGTAGTTCGTGCGGATCACGCGCTTCAGTTGCGACAGCACGCGCGTCGCTTCTTCCTTGCTCGACGTGATGATCGACAGCGCGCCGACGCGCTCGCCGTACAGCGAGAACGACTTCGAGAACGACGACGACACGAATGCGTTCAGGTCAGCTGCGGCAAACAGGCGCACGGCAGCGGCATCTGCCTCGATGTTCTCGCCGAAACCCTGGTAGGCCATGTCGAGGAACGGCACGAGGTTGCGTGCCTTCACGACGTCGACGACCTGTTGCCATTGCCCTTCGGTCAGATCCACGCCGGTCGGGTTGTGGCAGCACGCGTGCAGCACGACGATCGTGCCTGCCGCGTAGCTGTTCAGTGCCGACAGCATGCCTTCGAAGTTCACGCCGTTGGTGGCGGCGTCGTAGTACGGGTATGCGACGACTTCGAAGCCGGCCGCTTCGAACAGCGCGCGGTGGTTTTCCCAGCTCGGATCGCTGATCGCGACCTTTGCGTTCGGGTTCAGGGTGCGCAGGAAATCTGCGCCGATCTTCAGTGCACCCGTACCGCCCAGTGCCTGGGCCGTGACCACGCGGCCGGCTGCGATCAGCGGCGAGTCATTGCCGAGCAGCAGCTTCTGCACGGCCGCATCGTAGGCGGCGATACCGTCGATCGGCAGGTAGCCGCGCGGCAGGCCGGCCTCGACACGTGCCTTCTCCGCATCGCGAACCGCGCGCAGCAGCGGAATCTTGCCTTCTTCGTTCGTGTACACACCGACGCCGAGATTGACCTTGGTCGGACGCGCATCGGCGTTGAAGGCTTCGTTCAGGCCCAGGATCGGGTCGCGGGGAGCAAGCTGGACAGCGGAGAAGAGCGACATGATGATTCGGCAGTAGTGAAAAGAGGGTCAGGCTTTCAACGGCGGGGCAGGCGCGATGGATGGACCGCGCGCGGGCAGGCACGACGCCGGAAAGCGCAGCAGCCTGACATTGTAGCGAATTCACGCAGGCGGGGGCGGCGTTTCGGCGGCGAAATTCGGCCGGGAACCGTGATTTCGGGTGGTGGTCGCGCGTCAGGAGCCGGCAGCAGTTCGCGAGGCCGCGAAGCGCTAGAATGCTTTCTTTGCCCTCGCTCCGGCCGCATTCCATGTCCGAACATAAAGCCGAAACCGGCGACGCGCTCGACGAATCGAAATTCGTGACCTTCGAAGGGTCGCCGTTCCAGCTGTATCAACCGTATCCGCCCGCAGGCGACCAGCCGACCGCGATCGAGACGCTTGTCGAAGGGGTCGAGGACGGTCTCTCATTCCAGACGCTGCTCGGCGTGACGGGCTCGGGAAAGACCTTCACGATGGCGAACACGATCGCGCGGCTCGGCCGCCCGGCGATCGTGTTCGCGCCGAACAAGACGCTCGCCGCGCAGCTCTATTCGGAATTTCGCGAGTTCTTCCCGCGCAACGCGGTCGAGTACTTCGTCTCGTACTACGACTATTACCAGCCTGAAGCGTACGTGCCGCAGCGCGACCTGTTCATCGAGAAGGACTCGTCGATCAACGAGCACATCGAGCAGATGCGGCTGTCGGCGACGAAGAGCCTGATGGAGCGCCGTGATGTCGTGATCGTCGCGACGGTGTCGGCGATCTACGGTATCGGCAACCCGTCCGAGTACCACCAGATGATCCTGACGCTGCGCGCCGGCGACAAGCTCGGTCAGCGCGACGTGATCGCGCGGCTGATTGCGATGCAATACACGCGCAACGAGCAGGATTTCCAGCGCGGCACGTTCCGCGTGCGCGGCGACACGATCGACATCTTCCCGGCCGAACATGCGGAGCTGGCCGTGCGCGTCGAATTGTTCGACGACGAGGTGGAGACGCTGCAGCTGTTCGACCCGCTGACCGGGCGCGTGCGGCAGAAGATCCCGCGCTTCACCGTGTATCCGTCGTCGCACTACGTGACGCCGCGCGACACCGTGATACGCGCGGTCGAGACGATCAAGGACGAACTGCGCGAGCGGCTCGAGTTCTTTCACCGCGACGGCAAGCTCGTCGAGGCCCAGCGCCTCGAGCAGCGCACGCGCTTCGATCTCGAGATGCTGCAGGAGCTCGGCTTCTGCAAGGGCATCGAGAACTACTCGCGGCATTTCTCGGGCGCGTCGCCCGGCGATCCGCCGCCGACCCTCGTCGACTACCTGCCGCCCGATGCGCTGATGCTGCTCGACGAATCGCACGTGCTGATCGGCCAGTTGAACGGCATGTACAACGGCGACCGCGCACGCAAGGAAAACCTCGTCAACTACGGGTTCCGGCTGCCGTCGGCGCTGGACAACCGGCCACTGAAGTTCCCCGAGTTCGAACGCAAGATGCGCCAGGTCGTGTTCGTGTCGGCCACGCCGGCCGACTACGAGAAGCGCGTGACCGGGCAGATCGCCGAACAGGTCGTGCGGCCGACGGGCCTTGTCGATCCGGAAATCGAAGTGCGGCCGGCGAGCTCGCAGGTCGACGACGTGCTGGCCGAGATCAACGCGCGCGTGAAGGCCGAGGAGCGCGTGCTGATCACCGTGCTGACGAAGCGCATGGCCGAGCAGCTCACCGAGTTTCTGGCCGATCACGGGGTCAAGGTGCGTTACCTGCACAGCGACATCGACACGGTCGAGCGCGTCGAGATCATCCGCGACCTGCGGCTCGGCACGTTCGACGTGCTGGTCGGGATCAACCTGCTGCGGGAAGGGCTCGACATTCCCGAGGTGTCGCTCGTCGCGATTCTCGACGCGGACAAGGAGGGCTTCCTGCGCGCGGAGCGCTCGCTGATCCAGACGATCGGCCGCGCGGCGCGGAACGTGAACGGCAAGGCGATCCTCTACGCGGACAACATGACCGAGTCGATGAAGCGCGCGATCGGCGAGACCGAGCGGCGCCGTGCGAAGCAGATCGCGCACAACGAAAAGATGGGCATCACGCCGCGCGGGGTCGTGAAGCGCATCAAGGACATCATCGACGGCGTCTACAACGCGGACGAAGCACGCGCGGAGCTGAAGGAAGCGCAGCAGCGAGCGAAATTCGAGGACATGTCGGAAAAGCAGCTCGCCAAGGAAATCAAGCGCCTCGAGAAGCAGATGGCCGACTACGCGAAAAACCTCGAGTTCGAGAAGGCCGCCGCGACCCGCGACCAACTTGCGCTGCTGCGTGAGCGCGTGTTCGGCGCGAACGTCGGCGATCACGTCAACGGCGGCCGGTAAGTCTTTCCAAGCGTCACCGAAACCCTGCGGTAACGAACCTGTAAGCCTTGTCGGATCAGGGGTTTACACGGCTCTCCGTTTGTTCCGAAACAGGTTCGGTGCTAAACTCCGTGATTATTGAGAATTGTTCGCATTAACGTTCTTCGTCGCGTTAGTGTTTTCAGTGGGCCGGCCGTTAGTCGGTCCGCATGGTTCCAGATCAAATAACAAGGAGTGTCCATGTTGGGTTCTTCGTTCATCCGCACGACGGTTGCGGTAGCGGCGGCGCTTGCCGCGATGTCGGCCTCGGCTGCCGAATACCCGATCGGCAAGCAGCAGATCCAGGGCGGCATGGAAATCGGCGCGGTTTACCTGCAGCCGATCACGATGGACCCGGAAGGGATGATGCGCAAGGCGTCGGACTCCGACATCCACCTCGAGGCGGACATCCATGCGGTCAAGAACAACCCGACGGGTTTCGCGGAAGGCGACTGGATGCCGTACCTGCAGGTCACGTACAAGCTGACGAAGCAGGGCGACACGAAGTGGAAGGCTGAAGGCGACCTGATGGGCATGGTCGCGAGCGACGGTCCGCACTACGGCGACAACGTGAAGCTGAACGGCCCGGGCAAGTACCACCTGACGATGGTCGTCAAGCCGCCGATGCAGACGGGCCACATGGCGTTCGGCCGTCACATCGACAAGGAAACGGGCGTGGGCGCATGGTTCAAGCCCATTACCCTCGAGTACGACTTCCCGTTCGCCGGTATCGGCAAGAAGGGCGGTTACTGATCGGTGGCATCACGAACGGCGCGCTTCGGCGCGCCGTCGGCGTAGAGAACCCAGAATGAAAATTCCCCAGAAAATCGTTGCCGCAGCCGCTGCGTTGTGGCTTGCCGGCGCAGCGTACGCTGCCGATCTGCCGACGTTCAAGCTCGAGATGACGGACGGCAAGCTGAATCCCGCCCGCATCGAAGTGCCGGCCGGCCAGCGTTTCAAGATCGAAATCAAGAACACCGGCAAGGGCGCCGCCGAATTCGAGAGCGTACAACTGCGCAAGGAGAAGGTGCTCGCGCCGGGCGCCGATTCATTCGTGGTCGTTGCACCGTTGTCACCGGGTGAATACAAGTTTTTCGACGATTTCCACCAGCAGGCGCAGGGCGTGATCGTCGCGAAGTAATGCGTTTTATCTGCGCGCGGGCGCACCTGCCCGGTGTGCCGCGCGTCAGGAGGTATCGATGGGTCAGATCTTGTTCATCGTCTGGCGGGAGAGCGTCGAAGCGCTGCTCGTCGTCGGCATTCTCTATGCATGGCTGAAAAACGGCGACGACGACGCGCGCCGCGGCCTGCCTTTTCTCTGGGCCGGCGTCGGCGTCGGCTTGCTGATGGCCGTCGGCCTTGGTGCCGCACTGGTCGGTTTCACCGAAGTGCTGTCCGGCGACGCGCAGGACTACTTCCAGACCGCCATGGTGCTGATCGCATGCGTGCTGATCGTGCAGATGGTGCTGTGGATGCGCCGGCATGGTCGCACGCTGAAGCGCGACATGGAGCAATCGCTGCAGCAGAGCACGCGCGATTCGAACTGGTGGGGTGTCGCGGTGCTGGTCGCGCTCGCGATCGCGCGCGAAGGCAGCGAGACGGTGATCTTCCTGTACGGTCTCGGTTTCGGCCAGTCGGGTCACGTCGACGGCAGCCAGATGCTCGCGGTCGTGATCGGCCTCGGCCTCGCGTTCCTCACGTTCTATCTGCTGCAACTCGGCGGCAAGTACTTCTCGTGGCGGCATTTCTTCCGCGTCACGGAAGTGATGCTGCTGTTCCTCGGCGCAGGCTTGTTCCAGACGGGCGTCGACAAGCTGATCGACAAGGAAATCCTGCCGCTCGGCATTTCGCAGGTGTGGGACACGTCCGCGATCCTCGATGATTCGGGCACGTTCGGCTCGCTCGTCGCCACGCTGACCGGCTATCGTGCTCATCCGGCGCTGACCAACCTGGTCGCGTATGCGGTGTACTGGGCGGTGGTCTGGCTGCTGATGAAGCGCGCGAGCCGCCGTCCGGCGGTCGCGGCAGGTCGCGCGGCATGAGCGTTGTCGCCGCAGCCAAGCAGGGCTGGCTCGCGCAGGCCGGCCAATGGATGCAGCGCCACGGTGCGCTGATCCGCGGCATCCAGTGGGCCATCGTCGCCGTCTATGCGTTCCTGATCATCGTGCCGGCGGTGTTGCCGCTGCCGGACGACTCCGCACACCTGTGGAACAACCTCACGCTGATCGCGCAATTCACGTTCTGGGGCATCTGGTGGCCGTTCGTGCTGCTGTCGATGGTGATGCTCGGCCGTGTCTGGTGCGGCGTGCTGTGTCCGGAAGGTGCGCTCACCGAATTCGCGAGCAAGTTCGGCCGAGGCGGCCCGATTCCGCGCTGGATGCGGTGGGGCGGCTGGCCGTTCGTCGCGTTCGGACTCACGACGATCTACGGGCAGATGGTGAGCGTGTACCAGTACCCGCTCGCGGTGCTGTTCGTGCTCGGCGGCTCGACCGTCGGCGCGATCGTGATCGGCGTGCTGTACGGCCGCGAAAAGCGCGTGTGGTGCAAGTACCTGTGCCCGGTCAACGGCGTGTTCGGGCTGCTCGCGCGGCTCGCGCCGATGCGCTACAAGGTCGACGAGGATGCATGGCGCCGGTCGTACAAGAACGGCGAGCATGGGCATCGCGTGATTCCGATCAACTGCGCGCCGCTCGTGCCGTTGCGCAACATGAAGGGCGCGGCGGACTGCCACATGTGCGGCCGCTGCAGCGGGCACCGGGATGCGATTTCGCTGTCGTTGCGCTCGCCGTCCGACGAGATCGTGAACCTCGGCGCGCAGCAGGCGAACCCGTGGGACACCGCGCTGATCCTGTACGGCCTGCTCGGCGTCGCGATCGGCGCGTTCCACTGGACCGTCAGCCCGTGGTTCGTGCAGATCAAGCAATGGCTCGCGGGCTGGCTGATCGACCATGACATCACGTGGCCGCTCGAGACGAATGCGCCGTGGTTCCTGCTCACACACTATCCGGATCGCAACGACGTGTTCTCGTGGCTCGACGGCGGGCTGGTCATCAGCTACATCGTCGGCACGGGGCTCGTGTACGGCACGGCGCTGCTGGTGCTGCTGGCCGGCGCGACGCTGATGCTCGGCCGCTTCGATCGCGTGCGGCTGCATCATCTTGCGCAGGCGCTGATTCCGATTGCAGGCGCGGGTGTGTTCCTTGGCCTGTCGGCCACGACACTGTCGTTGCTGCGTGCCGAGCATGTACCGCTCGGCTGGGCGACCGATGTGCGCATCGCGATCCTGGTCGGCGCCAACGCATGGAGTGCGTGGCTCGCGTGGAAAGTGACGGGGCGCTATGCGGGCTGGCCGCGCCGGCTTGCGGCGTTCGCGTGGTTTGCCGTCGCGCTTGCCGTCATCGACAGCGCATGGTGGTTGATGTTCTGGGGTTTCTGAAGCGGATCGCGTGCCGCTTCGGCGGTCATGCCGCGACGCGGTAACGAACCTGGGCGGCACGCTTCACGCATTGGCCGCCCAAACAAAAAAGCGACACGTCGAAGGACGTGTCGCTTTTTTTCTTCCTTGTGCGAGAACCAAAAAAGTGGCTTGGCTTGCTGCAACGGCTGCTTAAGTGTGTTTGCACGAAGGGGTCTAGATCTCGCGTGCAAGCCGTTACGCTGGCTACTGCCCAACACCTCTCAGGGAGGTGGTCCCCACAATACTCTGTCTTACTTCGTCAGGATCAGTTTGCCGAGCCGCGTGGCGCGCAACTGATACGTCTCTCCGTTATGCGCGATGCTGACGTGGCTTTGGCCTTGCAGCAGCGCATCGCTGCTGACGACCCGCGTGCCTGCTTCGCGGTTGCCGGCGGGTTTGGCCGGCGTGGTGACCGCTGCCGTCTTCTGACGGCTGCTGCTTGCGGTGCCGGTCGTGCGGCGCAAGGTCAGCGTGGTCGGGGTCGGGCGCAGGGTGTCGGTCATTCGCTTGATCGGTGACTGTCGATACGATGGAATGAATTCTAAATGATAACTATTCCCATTTACAAAAACTCTTTATCGATCGAAAAGGCCAGTCTGATAGCGTGAGTCAAAGAGGCGGCCCGCGGGCCGCCATCGGGTTCAGTGCAGCGGATCGGGGTCCTTGCGGCCCTGCGCGTACTCGCGGATCAGGCGAACCGTGTCGATATCCGACGTGCGGTACGCTTCCTTGACGATCCCGTGCGTCTGACGCGCGTCTTCGCTGTCGTCCGTGACGACCAGTGTCGTGCGGTATTCAAAACGCAGGAACAGCTCGTGGTCGTCGCGTTCCTCGATCGTCATCGTCAGCGAGCCGCCGATCTCGCCGTCGGCGGCGAGGATGTCGTAGCGAACCTGCTGGTTCGGCGTGAACGTGACGTGGTCGCGCACGGTCGCGTGACCGTAGTGCAGCTCACGTTCGAGCGTCGTGTCCGTCCGTTCGTGGACGACACAGCTGTCGAGACCGAGCACGAACAGTTGCGGCTGTTCGGCGCGCAACACGAGACCTTCCCAGAGCTGGTCGCGGGTGAGGGGCGGCACGGCCGGATCGTCGGAATTGATCTGGATCAGATGTTCGAAGTTCAAGGGGACAGGTTCCTTCTGGTGGCGGGCGGCCACGTGGTTCAAGAAGTCATTGTGACGCAAAACGGGCGGTTTCGCGGCACCTGCGCGCCCGTCGGTGGGTCATGCTTCGATGCGCCCCATGCGACCGGTCTGGTAGTCGACGACCGCCTGCCGGATCTCTTCCTCGGTGTTCATCACGAACGGGCCGTAGCGGACGATCGGCTCGTTGAGCGGCACGCCGCCGATCAGCAGCAGGTCGAGCGACGTGTTGCCGGCGGCGAACGTGACCGTGTCGCCGTCATCGCAGTACACGACCATGTTTCGTGCGTCGACCGCCTGCCTGGCGGGCCCGTAGAGGCCCGTTCCGTCGATCGGATAGACGAACACGCGATAGCCTGCCGGGACGGCCTGAGTGACCGTTGCGCCCGGTTGCAGCGTGAAATGCTGGTAGAGGATCGGTGTGCGCGTCTCGATCGCGGCGCGGACGCCGAACGCTTCGCCGGCGATCACGCGGACCCGTGCGCGGCCGTCAGGTGAGGTGGCGGTCGGGATGCGATCCGCTGGGATCTCCTGGTAGCGCGGCGCGATCAGCTTGTCGCGGCGCGGCAGGTTGACCCACAGCTGGAAACCGTGGGAGCGGCCGCCCGCTTGCGCGAATTCCGGATCCGGCATCTCGCTGTGCACGACGCCGGCGCCCGCCGTCATCCATTGCACGTCGCCCGGGCCGAGCGTGCCCGCATGGCCCGACGAGTCGCGATGGCGGAAGCGCCCGTCGAGGGCGTAGGTCACGGTCTCGAAGCCGCGATGCGGATGGTCGGGGGCGCCCTTGGCTTCACCGGGCGCGTAGTCGACGGGGCCCATTTCGTCGAGCAGCAGGAACGGATCGAAATCCATCAGCAGCCGGGTCGGGAACGGGCGATGAACCACGAAGCCGCCGCCTTCGGTCGTGCGAAGCGCGGGGTAGGTGCGGTCAAGCGAGCGAGCGGTCGTCATGCGGATACCCTCGAAATGATCGGAATAGCGTTATTTTTGAAACATAGCGCTATTATATTGGGCGTTTTACCGGTCGATTCGCGACGGTTCGCAATGGATTGTTCTGAAAATGGAACGATGAGATGAATATCGATGCACATAACCTGAACGACCTCATGTACTTTTCGCAGGTCGTCGAACATGGCGGTTTCTCGGCCGCGGAGCGCGTGCTGGGCATCTCGAAATCGCGCCTGTCGCGGCGCCTGACCGAACTCGAGGCGGCGCTCGGCGTGCGCCTGCTGCAGCGCTCCACCCGCAAGCTCGCGCTGACCGAGGCGGGGGAGCTGTTCTACCAGCATTGCCAGGCGATGCTGGCCGAAGCGCAGGCGGCGATGAACGCGGTGCAGCAGTTGCGCTCATCGCCGCGCGGCTCGGTGCGCGTCAGCGTGCCCGTGACGCTGTCGCAGACGATGCTGTCGCGCATCCTGCCCGAATTCCTGCGTCGCTATCCCGAGGTGAAGGTGCACGTCCGCGTGACGAATCGGGTGATCGACCTGTTCGAGGATTCGATCGACGTCGCGCTGCGCGTGCGCTCGGAGCCGCCGCAGAACGCGAACATCGTCGTGCGGCCGCTGTGGCGCACCGAGCAGATGCTGGTCGGCGCGCCGAGCCTGCTGAGCCAGAATGCGCCGCCGCTGGTACCGGACGACCTGAGCGGCTTCGAGACACTCGATACGCCGAGCGTCGACGGGCGGCACGTGTTCAACCTGATCGCGCCGGACGGAACGCGTCACGTGCACGAGCACGACCCGCGGCTCGTGACGGCCGACCTGATGACGATCCGTGAAGCGGTGCTCGATGGCCTCGGCATCGCGGCATTGCCGGAGATGATGTACGGCAACGCGCTGCGCGCGGGGCAACTGTCGCCGGTGATGCCGGGCTGGACGCTGCCGGTGCCGCAACTGTACGCGGTGTTCGTGTCGCGGCAGGGGATGCCGCCCGCGGTGCGTGCGTTCGTCGACTATCTGGTCGAGAAGCTCGATCACGGCGCCTACCAGGATCCGGGGTGCCCGGAACGCGCGAAGAAGGAAGCGGCGGCCGATGTTTCGGCGACCTGAACACGACGCGCACGGCGAGGCAAATTTGTTTTGTCATTGAAGCGTCGCCTGCAATCGCAAGTTTCAATCGCCGTAACCTTGAATGCGCGTGCGCGCGGGCCTATATTGAAATCCCATTTCGTGAAGGAAGTTCTGAGCGAAATCAGGTGGCCGCATATATTGCGAGCCAGATAGGGCAGAACGCGCAGTCCGTGCAGACCACGGCAGAGTCGCATTTGCGTTGCTCGAGGCGCAACCGATACCGCCAAAGAGCCCGCCGCCCGAAGGCGCCCGCGTGCGCATGAAAAAAGGCCTTCATCTGGCGATGAAGGCCTTTTACTTTGTGCGCGGCCGGCTAGGTGCGGCCGGCGAGGCGCTACCGCAAGACGTGCGCGCGTTACTTCCCTTTCGCGCCCGGCTCCGTCACGAAGCCGAGCTTCGTCAGGCCGCCTGCCTGCGCATCCGACATCACTTCCGCGACGTGTTCGTATGCGACCTTGCGATCCGCGCGAAGGTGCAACTCCGGCTGGGGCGTGCGCTTTGCCGCTTCCGCGATGCGTTCCTGCAATTGTGCGCGCGTGACCGTGTGGTCGTCCCACAGGATCGTGCCGTCACCCTGGATCGCGACGTCGACCGTCTGCGGCTTTTCGTCGACGGGCTGGCTGCTGGCGTGCGGCAGGTCGATCTTCACCGCATGCTGCATCGCCGGGATCGTCACGAGGAAAATGATCAGGAGTACGAGCATGACGTCGACGAGCGGCGTCATGTTGATCTCGCTCATCACCGCATCGTCGTCATCGTCGCTGAAACCGGTGTTCATTGCCATGGTTCACCCCGCCTCAGCTGGCGCGCGTCGCGAGACGCAGGCCGTCGCGCGTCGACGACGAGGCCAGGCTCGCGCCCGTCACGAAATACGCATGCAGACCGTGCGCGAAGCGGCGCAGCTTGCTGACGACACCCTTGTTCGCGCGGGTGAGTGCGTTGTAGCCGAGCACGGCCGGGATCGCGACGAACAGGCCGAAGGCGGTCATGATCAGCGATTCGCCGACCGGGCCCGCGACCTGATCGATCGACGTCTGGCCGGATGCGCCGATTGCGAGCAGGGCGTGGTAGATCCCCCAGACCGTGCCGAACAGGCCGACGAACGGCGCCGTGCTGCCGATCGACGCGAGGATCGCGAGACCGCTCTGCATGCGCGAGATGCCTTCGTCCATCGTGTCCTTCAGGCAGCGCGTGACCCAGTCCGACACGTCCATGCGATCGTGCAGGTGCGGTTGCGTCTGGTGGTGGTGATCGGCGGCTTCCTTGCCCGACAGCGCGAGCGCGAGGAACGGGTTGTCGTTCGGCGTCGATGCGGTGAGGCCGAGCTTCTTGATGCCGTCGTCGAAGTTGTCCGAATGCCAGAATGCCTGTTCGGCGTTCTTCGTCAGGCGGTTCAGGCGGATCACGTTCCAGCCCTTGATGACGATCACGATCCACGACAGGACCGACATCACGAGCAGCGTGATCGCGATGGCGCGCGTGACGAAATCACCTTGCGCCCAGACGTGCGCGATACCGTAGCTTTGCATTTTCTTGTTTCCTTTGAATCTACCGAATATGACGGGTTAGTCGTCAAGCGTGAAGTTGAAGGGCAGCGTATGGGCGGCGCGGATCGCCTGGCCGTTCTCGATGTACGGCGGGCAGGTGCTGGCGCGCGTCGCCTCGAGCGCGGCTTCGTCGAGACGCGGATAACCGCTGCTCTTCTGCAGCTGGACGCTTTCGATCTTGCCCGTCACGCCGATGATGAAGTGAACATAGGCCGTGCCCGTTTCGCCGCGACGGCGCGACATCGACGGATAGGTCGGCTTAACGAAATTGCAGGTGAGCGCCGACACGTTCTTCGGCGCGCTGACCTGCATCGTCTCGCGCGCCGGGCCGGGTGCTGCAGCCGGTGCAGCAGGTGCCGGCGCGGCGGGAGCCGGTGTGGGATCGGTCACTGCCGGCGCGGGCGTCGGCGACGGTGCCTGCGAGACGGGCTGAGGCGTCGGAACCGCCTTCTGCACCGGCTTCGGCTCGACCTTCGGCTTCACGCGCGGCGTGGGCTTGGGCGGCGTAGGCTGCTGCGCGGCCGACTGGACCGCGACCGGCTGGGCAGGCGGGGCAGGCGGAATGAGCTGCGCGGTGATCGACTGAACCTCGATCTCCTTCGGCGGCGGCGGCGCGTTGCGATGGAGCCAGGCGGCCGTCAGCATGATCGCATGTGCGGCAAGCACACCGACCGCGACGACGATCACACGGGGATTCATACGTGGTGCAGCCGGCACGGCGCCGGCAGGAGCGAGATGCGAAGCCTGCATGTTAGCTTGAAAGAACGATGTCGCACCCGGGGCGCGGCGGGTGAATCGGCATCACTTGCGGAAGATCAGCAGCGAGATGCAAACGGTGGTCACAAATCCGATCAGCAATTCCATGACAGGCTCCTTGGCAGGTAAGCCGCTGGCTCGCGCAGACGGTGGCTTGCTGACGGTCAAAACAAAAAATGCGGCCTGGGCCGCATGCGCACACTCGGCGCCGGTCAGGCGGCCTTGCGTTCGTAGAACGTGACCGGGATCGGGTGAGCGTGATGCTCGACACCGCACCGGCTCGCGCAGACGCCTTGTTCGGCCATGAGGTCGCGTACGGACTCCTCGCACTTGCCGCAGCACGTGGCCACGCCAAGCTCGAACTGGAGTTCATCGAAAGAGTTCACGCCCTCTGCGAGGGACGCGCGAATCTTGCGATCGGAAACAGACTTGCACACGCAGACGATCATGATGAGTTGCGATAGCTAACGGTAATGCGAATTATTATCATTAAATTTATGGGCGTTGACAAGCCTGGGGCGGGCTTTTTTTAAGGGCATCGGACCCTTGTAACGTCGGGAAGGGGGCGCGGCACGCGGAAGAGGGCGTGCCGGCCGGTATCAGGCGGTCGCGCAGGCGCGCGCGTTCGGCGAGGAAATGGTGACGGATTCGACCGGCGCAGTGAGGCCGAGCAGCGTCGATGCGAGCACCTGCAACTGGCGGCCGTCGCTGGTCGAGCAGAAGCGGGGCGATGCCGCGCGCGTGCCGGCCGGTGCGCGCAGGTTGCGTTCGTCGAGCACGCGCACGAGCTGGCGCGCGATCGCGTCGCTGGTGTCGACGAGCGTCAGGCGCTCGCCCACAAGGTCACGAATCGTTTCCGAGAAGAACGGGTAATGCGTGCAGCCGAGTACCAGCGTGTCGGCGCCGTCGTCGAGCATCGGTTGCAGGTAGCTGTCGAGCAACGCGCGCAACGCGGGCGAATCCGTATCGCCGCGCTCGATGGCCTCGACGAGCCCGTGACCGGGCTGGCAGATGAAGCGGCGGCCGGCGCCGTAGCGGTCGAGCAGCGCCTGGAAGCGCGGGCTGTTCAGCGTCGACTGCGTGGCCAGGACACCCGCGACGCCGCTCGCGGACACGGCGGCGGCCGGCTTGATGCCCGGCTCGACGCCGACGAGCGGCATCGACAGATGTTCGCGGACCGCGGCGATCGCGCGTGCGGTCGCCGTGTTGCACGCGATGACGAGCGCTTTCGTCCCTTCGCGTGCCAGCCACTCGCCGATTGCCAGCGTGCGTTCCGTAATGAACGCCTCGTCGCGCGGACCATACGGCGCATGGTGCGAATCGGCGACGTAGATGAACGATTCGTCAGGCAGCAGCGCGCGCGCGGCGCGCAGCACCGACAGGCCGCCCAGCCCTGAATCGAAGATGCCGATGGGCGCGACGGTCGTGGCCGTCGCAGGAATAGCGGAAGGTGTCGACATGAACGGGCTGGGGGCGGTAACGGGAAGCGTGGAGCGAGTTTACTCCGGCGACCCCATCATCGTTTGCTGGTAGTTCTGCAGGCCGACCTTGCCGATCAGGTCGATCTGCGTTTCCAGCCAGTCGATGTGCTCTTCGGTGTCGTCGAGGATCTTTTCGAAGATCTCGCGCGACACGTAGTCACGCACCGATTCGCAGTAGGCGATCGCTTCCTTGCAGGTGGACTGCGAGATCTGTTCGAGCTTCAGGTCGCACTTCAGGATCTCTTCGGTTTCCTCGCCGACGAGCAGCTTGTGCAGATCCTGCAGGTTCGGCAGGCCGTCGAGCATGAAGACGCGCTCGATCAGCCAGTCGGCGTGCTTCATTTCGCCGATCGACTCGTCGTATTCGTGCTTGCCGAGCTTCTCGAGGCCCCAGTGCTTGTACATGCGCGCATGCAGGAAGTACTGGTTGATCGCCGTGAGTTCATTCTTCAACTGGGCGTTCAGGTATTCGATGACTTTCTTGTCGCCTTGCATGGCTTGTTCCTTGTTCAGTGGGGCTTCAGAAACCGAACGATAATCGCTCGAACGAGAAAAGCCAAGCCTCAAAGCCTTGCCGGGCCTGCCTTTTGCATGTAATGAGAATCAGCCTCGAATAACCGGCCGCACACAATAATGAGAATGAGAAGTAAAAAGGCCGGACTCGCGTCCGGCCTTTCGTTCGATCGCGCTTAAGCGGCTGCGACCGGGATCTTGCCGATCTTCGCCTGCCACTCCTTCGGACCGGTCTGGTGCACCGACGTGCCCGACGAATCGACGGCGACCGTCACCGGCATGTCCTGTACGTCGAACTCGTAGATCGCTTCCATGCCGAGGTCTTCGAACGCGAGCACCTTCGCACCGCGGATCGCCTTCGACACGAGGTAAGCCGCACCGCCGACGGCCATCAGGTAGGCCGCCTTGTGCTTCTTGATCGCATCGATCGCGACCGGGCCGCGCTCGGCCTTGCCGACCATCGAGATCAGGCCGGTTTGCGCGAGCATCGTCTCGGTGAACTTGTCCATGCGCGTGGCCGTCGTCGGGCCTGCCGGGCCGACCACTTCGTCGCGGACCGGATCGACCGGGCCGACGTAGTAGATCACGCGGTTCGTGAAGTCGACCGGCAGCTTCTCGCCCTTCGCGAGCATGTCGGCGATGCGCTTGTGCGCAGCGTCGCGGCCGGTGAGCATCTTGCCCGACAGCAGCAGCGTCTGCCCCGGCGTCCAGCTCGCGACTTCTTCCGGCGTCAGCGTGTTCAGGTCGACGCGCTTGCTGGTTTCCGTGTTCGGTTCCCAGTTGACCTTCGGCCACGCGTCGAGCGACGGCGCTTCAAGCTTGGCCGGGCCCGAGCCGTCGAGCACGAAGTGCGCATGGCGCGTCGCCGCGCAGTTCGGGATCAGCGCGACCGGCTTCGATGCCGCGTGCGTCGGTGCCGCCATGATCTTCACGTCGAGCACCGTCGCCAGGCCGCCGAGGCCCTGGGCGCCGATGCCGAGCGCGTTGACCTTCTCGTGCAGCTCGACGCGCAGTTCCTCGACCCAGTCCTTCGGGCCGCGCGCGATGATTTCCTGGATGTCGATCGGCTCCATCAGCGATTCCTTCGCCATCAGCATCGCCTTTTCGGCGGTGCCGCCGATGCCGATCCCCAGCATGCCGGGCGGGCACCAGCCCGCGCCCATCGTCGGGACCGTCTTCAGCACCCAGTCGACGATCGAGTCGGACGGGTTCAGCATCACGAACTTCGACTTGTTCTCCGAGCCGCCGCCCTTCGCCGCGACCTGCACGTCGACCTTGTCGCCCGGCACGATCTCGTAGTGGATCACGGCCGGCGTGTTGTCCTTCGTGTTCTTGCGGGCGCCTTCCGGCGGATTGACGATCGACGCGCGCAGCACGTTGTCCGGGTGCGTGTAACCGCGACGCACGCCTTCGTTGATCATGTCGGTGAGGCCCATCGTCGCGCCGTCCCAGCGCACGTCCATGCCGACCTTCACGAAGATCGTGACGATGCCGGTGTCCTGGCAGATCGGGCGCTTGCCTTCCGCGCACATGCGGCTGTTCGTGAGGATCTGCGCGATCGCATCCTTCGCGGCCGGGCTCTCTTCCAGTTCGTACGCGCGGCCGAGGGCCTGGATGTAGTCGAGCGGATGGTAGTAGCTGATGTACTGCAGCGAATCCGCGATGCTCTGGATCAGGTCTTCCTGTTTGATGACGGTCATGGCTGAGACTCTGTGGGGACTGTGGGGAATGCGTTTATGCGTTGACGGCTGCGTCGGCCGGCTTGCGGGGCTCGTTCGCGGCGCTCGCGTGCGCGCCGTGGGCGTGCGGCTCGTGGAAATGGGCCGGGTGCGTGTGCGTCGTCAGGCGGTCGACCCACGCCATCACGAGCGCCGACACCAGGAACGACACGTGGATGATCACCTGCCACATGATCGCGTGCATCGTGTGCTGATCGGGATTGATGAACGTCTTCAGCAGGTGGATCGACGAAATGCTGATCAGCGCCATCGACAGCTTGACCTTCAGCACGCCCGCGTTCACATGGTCGAGCCATTCGGGCTCGTCGGGGTGGCCCTCGATGCCGAGGCGCGACACGAACGTCTCGTAACCGCCGACGATCACCATGATCAGCAGGTTCGAGATCATCACCACGTCGATCAGGCCGAGCACCGCGAGCATCACGCTGATTTCGTCGAGGCTCGTCGCATGCGACAGCAGGTGCCAGACTTCCTTCAGGAACAGGAACACGTAGACGGCTTGCGCAACGATCAGGCCGAGGTAAAGCGGAACCTGGAGCCAGCGGCTCATGAAAATCAGCGCGGGAAGGGGGCGAAGCGGGCGACGCGCGGGGCGGCCGGGCGAATGCGGGGCGGACATGGTGGACAGTCGGGCGCGGTGCGCAGGTATCGGGGGTAATCTTGAAAAGGCGCGCTATTGTAACGCGTCGGCCGGCGCGACTGCAGTGACGCGCCGGCGCTGCCGGGGACGGATCAGGAGGCGGCGGCCGGCACGCGTTTCACGCGGAGGCTGGCCAGCACGATGCCGGTGACGACGCACGCGAGCGCGATGCCGTGGGCGAGCGTCGGGCGCTCGCCGAGGAACGCGATGCCATACGCGGCGGCGGCGACCGGCAGCACCGCGCTGAACACGCCGGCGAGGCTGCCCGGCACGTGCCGGATGCCTTTCATCCACAGCCAGAACGAGAAGATGCTGGCCGACAGGCCATACCAGACGACGAGCGCCCAGGTGCCGGCCGGCACGCTCGCGTAATCGAAATGCCACATGGCCGTCGCGCCGAGCGGCAGCATCAGGCACAGACCGAACAGGTGCGTGTACGCGCAGATGTCGATCGGCGCGAGCGTCTGCGTGAGGCGGCGCGACAGGATCACGTAGATCGATTCGCAGCACACCGCGCCGAGGATTAGCAGGTTGCCGGTCAGCGACGACGTGCCGTGCCCGGCCGCGCTGCCGTTCGCGAGGTTGATCGTCACGACGCCGGCGATCGCGAGTGCGATCGATACCAGCGCCCGGCCGTTCGGTTTTTCACGCAGGATCAGCCACGCGAACAGCGCGACGATCGCCGGGATCGTGCTGGTGATCACGCCGGCCGCGACCGCGCTCGTGCGCTGCACGCCGTTCAGCATCAGAAGCGTGAACATGAAGGTGCCGAAGAACGCCTGCAGGAACAGGTTCAGCCATTCGCCGCGCTTGACCGTGCGCATTTTCACCGGACTGAACAGCGGCCACAGCACGGCGATCGCGATCACGAAGCGCAGCGTGGCGAGGATGGCGACTGGAACGAAGACGACGATCGATTTACCGATACCGACATTGCTGCCGACGAACAGCATCGACAGCACGAGAAAGAAAGCGTAGCGATTCAAGCTGGAATCCGGAAGGCGAGTTCAGTTAGGATTGTAGGGTCGCGCTCGTTACAGCGTAAAGCTGCACGCGGGCGCCGCCCGGCGGGCGAAACGGCCGTGCCGCGTAAGTGACGGGTAAGTTCGAGCGCTTATCGTGGAAACTGTCGGGTCGCCCGGTCGCCTTCGTGTGACGTGGTGCGGCGCAGCATCGCGCAGCGGCCTTCGGGCCGTGCGCGGGTGGTGGGTAGGAGACAGCGGCGCGCTTGCGCCGGCCAAGACGCGCGGTGCGCACGATCGCGCCGCCATGCAGAGGATTCATGTTCACCAAGGGGTAGTCGATGTCTGCGATTGAATCGGTTCTTCACGAAACCCGTCAGTTTGCGCCGCCCGCGGCGCTCGAACAGGCGGCGACCATTTCCGGCATGCCGGCCTACCGTGCGCTCGCCGCCGAAGCCGAGAACGATTACGAAGGA
>NZ_JAAGPH010000131.1:0-22841 GCF_017104705.1 Burkholderia sp. Se-20373
GATGGTGGAACGTAATATCTCTTCAACCACGTAACAAGATGTGGCTGGTATGACTACTGAAAGAAGTTTATTTGTGAAGGCCGCGCCGCACGACGATATATACACCTAGGCGAACACTCTTACCCGACACGACGCTCTTCGGATCTGCGAGGGGGATGAAAGGGGCAACGGCAAGCGGCACAGGCAGGCGTGACATGGGGCGGTCCACAGGAAGACAATCCGACGGTTCGGGAAGGCATCTTGACGGCAAAATGTCAGGAAGCGGCTGAATTGGCCGTCCGGCCAGTTGCCGATCGGCCGACGATGCAAGCCGCACGGCGGCTGCTACGCTTTTGCATCGGCCGGCGCATCCCGATCGCGCAGCGAACGCTGCCGCGCCCCGTTCCCACAGGAGAAATCCATGTCTTACATGCTGTTGATAGTCGAGCCGACCGAGCAGCGCGCCGAACGCACACTCGACGAAGGTCAGGCGCTGTACGCGCGGATGGTCGATTTCGCCGAGACGCTGAAGGCGCGCGGCGTGCTGCGCGGCGTCGAGTCGCTGGAGCGCGCCGAGCGCGGGACACGCGTGCAGGTGCGCGACGGCGAGACGCGCCTGCTCGACGGCCCGTTCGCGGAAGCGAAGGAGATGGTCGGCGGCTTCTTTCTCGTCGACGTCGACACGCGCGAGGAAGCGATCGAGATCGCGCGCCAGTGCCCGGCCGCGCAATGGTGCACGGTCGAGGTGCGGGCGGTCGGCCCGTGCTTCCTGTGAAGGCCGCGACTCGGTATTTACCCTGACATGTCGCGGAGTATGTCGATCCGGCCGTCTTCCGGCCGTCGTCCGGATAAGGCGCCGATGAATGGGCGCTGCCTTCCACCGACGACAAGGAGTGAACGATGCGATTCATGATCATGATCCGGGCGAACGCCGTCAGCGAATCCGACGCGTTGCCGGACAACCGGCTGGTCGAGGCCATGACCGTCTATCACGAGGAACTGGCCAGGGCCGGCGTGCTGCTCGACGCGAACGGGCTGCGGCCGAGCGCGCGTGGCTGGCGCGTGCGCTACACGGGCGGCAAGGGCACCGTGGTCGACGGCCCGTTCGCCGAAACGAAGGAACTGATTGCCGGCTATACGCTGATCCAGGTGCGTTCGCGCGACGAAGCGCTCGAATGGACGCGCCGGTTCCCCGCACCGTTCGGCGCCGAGATGGATTGCGAGATCGAGGTGCGGCCGCTGTTCGAGCTCGACGACCTCACGCCGAGCGATGCGGTCGAGCGGTTCCGCGAACTCCACGTCGGCCGCACCGGCGCCTGATTGATTGCCCACCTGAATCCACCCTCACCGGGAGTACCCGACATGCACAAGATGGTCTTCATCAACCTGCCGGTGGCCGACCTGCCGCGCTCGAAGGCGTTCTACCAGTCGCTCGGCTACGAGGTCGTACCGGCCTATACCAACGACCAGGCCGCCTGCATCAAGATCAGCGACACGATCTTCGCGATGCTGCTCGTGCGGCCGTTCTTCCAGACGTTCACCGGCAAGACCATCATCGATCCGGCGACGCAGGTGCAGGTCCTGTCGTGCCTGTCGTGCGACAGCCGCGCCGAGGTCGACGCGATCGTCGCGAAGGCGCTGGCGGCGGGCGGGTCCGCGCCGCAGGCGCCGCGCGAGTACCCGAACATGTACGGCCACGGGTTCGACGATCCGGACGGCCATGCATGGGAGCTGATGGCCATGCCGCTGGATGCGTCCGCCGAGGGGCAGGCGTCGTGACGCGTGAGGCGACTCACCGTGCGATCGAAGCGGTCTGGCGGATCGAGGCGCCCAAGATCATCGCGCGCGCGGCGCGCGTGGTGCGCGACGTCGGCGTGGCCGAGGAACTGGCGCAGGACACGCTCGTCGCGGCGCTCGAGCACTGGCCCGTCGACGGCGTGCCCGACAATCCGGCCGCATGGCTGATGACGGCCGTGAAGCGTCGCGCGCTCGATCGTGTCCGGCAGGAGTCGCTCCACGCGGCGAAGCGCGACCAGCTCGGCCACGAGATGGACGCGCTCGAAGCGCATGTCGTCCCCGACATCGCGGAGGCGCTTGCCGACGCGAGCGACGACGACATCGGCGACGACCTCCTGCGGCTGATCTTCACGTCGTGCCATCCGGTGCTGTCGACCGATGCGCGCGTGGCACTCACGCTGCGGCTGCTCGGCGGGCTGACGACGGGCGAGATCGCGCGCGCATTCCTGACGCCCGAGCCGACGATCGCGCAGCGGATCGTGCGCGCCAAGCGCACGCTCGCGGCGGCGCACGTGCCGTTCGAGGTGCCGGCGGCCGACGCGCGGCCCGCGCGGCTCGCGTCGGTGCTCGAAGTGATCTATCTCGTGTTCAACGAAGGCCATGCGGCGACCTCCGGCGACGACTGGACGCGCCCGGCGCTGTGCGACGAGGCGTTGCGGCTCGGCCGCGTGCTGGCCGGGCTGGCGCCGGACGAGAGCGAGGTGCTCGGGCTCGTCGCACTGATGGAGCTGCAGGCGTCGCGCATGCATGCGCGTACCGACGCGCAGGGCCGGCCGGTGCTGCTGCTCGACCAGGATCGCAGCCGCTGGGATCCGCTGCTGATCCGGCGCGGCCTCGCGGCGCTCGAACACGCGACGAAGCTCGGCGGCGTACGCGGGCCGTATGCGCTGCAGGCCGCGCTGGCGGCTTGCCATGCGCGTGCGCGGCAGGCGTCGGATACGGACTGGGCGCAGATCGTCGCGCTGTATGACGCGCTCGCCGAAGTCGCACCGTCGCCCGTCGTCGAACTGAATCGTGCGGTGGCCGTCGGGATGGCGTTCGGGCCTGCCGCGGCGCTCGAACTCGTCGACGCGCTGCGCGACGATCCCGCGCTCGCGCGTTATCACTGGCTGCCGAGCGTGCGCGGCGACCTGCTGGCGAAGCTGGGCCGCGCCGACGAGGCGAAGGCCGAATTCCGCCGCGCGGCGGAACTGACGCGCAACGAGCGCGAACGCGAGCTGCTGCTCAGGCGCGCGACGGACGCGTGACGCACGCGGCACGCGCGAATGCCGAGTACCGAGCACCCGAGCGCATCCCCCGGCGCGCCGCCCCGCCAAGCACTATCGCCCGGATTGAAAAAGCCTATTGGGGGATGCGTACGCCAGCGCCTAGATTGAAGAGCACGATGCGTGCGCCCCCGGCAAGCGCATCGCTCCCCACATACCTGATCGACCCGGCTCAGCACGCGGCCGCGCCGACTCGAACGGAGGCGCAAATGGCTCAACTCAAGGGCAGCAAAACCGAAGAGAACCTGAAGGCCGCATTCGCGGGCGAATCGCAGGCGAACCGGCGTTATCTGTATTTCGCTTCGAAGGCTGACGTCGAAGGCCAGAACGACGTCGCCGCGCTGTTCCGCTCGACCGCCGAAGGCGAAACCGGCCATGCGCACGGCCATCTCGAATACCTGGAGGCCGTCGGCGATCCGGCCACGGGCTTGCCGTTCGGTTCGTCGCGGCAGAATCTCGAATCGGCGATCGCCGGCGAAACGCACGAATACACCGACATGTATCCGGGCATGGCGAAGGCGGCGCGCGAGGAAGGCTTCGACGAAATCGCGAACTGGTTCGAGACGCTCGCGAAGGCTGAACGCAGCCACGCGAACCGCTACACGAAGGCGCTGGACAGTCTCGTCGACTGACGGGCCGCCGCGGGCCGCGCGGCAGGCCGTGCGACCGGCAAGCGGCCGGCTGTTCGTTCATCGCTGCCCGCATCGCGCGGGCGGCGCTGGCGCGCATGCGCGCCACGCTGGATGGAGCGCCCCATGCCCCATAAGGAAGGCAGTCTCGAAGCCCCGACCCGGCATCCGCTCGACTGGCAGTCCGATGCGTTCTACGACCAGGCCGCGATCGATGCGGAAATGACGCGCGTGTTCGACATCTGCGCCGGATGCCGGCGCTGCGTGTCGTTGTGCGGCGCGTTTCCGACGCTGTTCGATCTGGTCGACGACACGCCGATGGGCGATATCGAGGAGGTGCCGAAGGCCGCGTTCGGCAAGGTCGTCGACCAGTGCTACCTGTGCGACCTCTGCTACATGACGAAATGCCCGTACGTGCCGCCGCATGCATGGAACGTCGACTTTCCGCACCTGATGCTGCGCGGCAAGGCCGCGCGCTACAAGCGCGGCGAAGCGACGCTGCGCGACAAGGTGCTGTCGAACACCGACGCGCTGGGTCACTTCGCCGGCATTCCGATCGTCACGCAGGCGGTGAACGCGGTGAACCGCACGGCGCCCGCGCGCCATGCGCTCGAGGCGACGCTCGGCGTCGATCGCCACGCGTGGCTGCCGGAATTCGCGCCGCGCAAGTTCCGGCGCGCGGCACGGCCCTCGGACGGCTTGCCGGTGCGCGACGGCGAACGCACGCCCGGCAAGGTCGCGATCTATGCAACCTGCTACGTGAATTTCAACGAGCCCGGCATCGGCCACGACCTGCTCGCGATCCTCGCGCACAACGACATCCCGTACGAACTCGTCACGCGCGAAGCCTGCTGCGGGATGCCGCTGCTCGAGCAGGGCAATCTCGCCGGCGTGGCCGCGAAGAAGGACGTGAACCTGCCCGTGCTCGAACGCTACGCGCGCGAAGGCTATGCGCTGATCGGCGCGATCCCGAGCTGCGTGCTGATGTACAAGAGCGAGCTGCCGCTGATGTTCCCCGGCGACGAAGCGGTGCGCGCGGTGGCCGACGCATTCTGGGATCCGTTCGAATACGTGATCGCGCGGCATCGCGACGGACTGCTGAAGACCGATTTCAAGACCGGCCTCGGCACCGTGTCGTATCACGTGCCATGCCATGCGCGCGTGCAGAACATCGGCCGCAAGACGGCCGACGCGCTGTCGCTCGTGCCCGATACGCGCGTGAACGTCGTCGAACGCTGCTCGGGCCATGCGGGCACGTTCGGCGTGAAGAAGGCATTTCACGCGGACGCGATGCGGATCGGCGGGCCCGTGTTCAAGGCGATGGCCGAGCCGCAGCCGGATGTCGTGTCGTCGGACTGCGCGCTGGCCGGCCATCACATCGTGCAGGGCATCGACGAGAAGGGACTGCCGGCCGCGCCGCTCGCGCATCCGCTTACGCTGCTGCGCCGCGCGTACGGCATCTGAGCCGCCGCCGGCCGACCCACGAGGACCTCCCATGACGTTGACCCGCGACTCCCTGCTGACGCTCGAAGCGTACGCGAAGATCCGCAAGGCCGAACACGCGCGGCTCGTCGCGTACAAGCGCCGCCGCGCGGTGGCGCTCGGCAACCACCTGCGCTTCCTGTTCGAGGACGAGACGACGATCCGCTACCAGATCCAGGAGATGCTGCACATCGAGAAGATCTTCGACCCGGCCGGCATCGAAGGGGAACTGGACGCGTATCTGCCGCTCGTGCCCGACGGCACGAACCTGAAGGCGACGATGCAGATCGAGTACGAGCACGAGATCGAACGGCGCGCGGCGCTCGCGCGGCTGATCGGGGTCGAGGATCGCGTGTACCTGCAGGTCGACGGGCACCCGCGCGTCTACGCAATCGCCGACGAGGATCTCGACCGTGACACCGCCGAGAAGACGTCGGCCGTGCACTTCGTGCGCTTCGAGCTCGACGCGCCGATGCGCGCGGCGCTCAGGGGCGGGGCGGCGCTGTCGATCGGGTGCGACCACCCGGCCTATACGATGCCGCCGCAGCGCGTGGACGCGGACGTGACCGCGTCGCTGGCCGTCGATCTGCGCTGACGCGTCCGCTGCAACGTCCGGCACGGCCTGCCACCGGTTTCCCTTTTTCCGTTCCGACCCGAAACGGAATTCCCGCGCCCCGATGCGGCGCGGTCGTCCACCCGCCGCCCCGAAGATGTAACAGCCGTCACGAGTTTGCGCGCGGCGAAAAATGTGCATCACACGTCACCGTGCTTTCATCACTCGCAGAGAAACAATAAAAAGATTGTGCACGGAGATAATTAAAATCGACCGAATTTGAATGATTTACCGATTCGTGAATATCTTGTTACGCTTTTTTCCCTGATTTACCGATACTGGGAAGCAATGCGCGGGATTGTTGCCGGCCGGGGGCGGGGCAGCCCGAAAATGCCCATCAAAAGGTATTCTTCATACGCTGCGGAGCCCCGCCAGACGGGCCTTTGCAGCGACGGTCATAAAGATCGTGCAAAAAAATTCAAGCGTAAATACATTACGCACCCATGGCAGGTTGTTTCAGTGCGTAACATTAAGTCATTGTCATATTGAGATAAACCCTAGGGATGGTATGCTTCGTGCACAAAAATTCCCACATTGGAGTGAGACCGTGATTTGTGCGTCATTGCCGGGAATCTCGGCACCGTGAAAGTGCGGTGCCGCACCGGCATGCACAACAGCGGATAACCATAATGTGCAACCTGGCCGCCCCGCGACGCGATGTGTCGCGACGGCGCCGCCAATCGCAGCCCCGGCCTGGCTGCGTGGAGAGATCTACTATGTTCTTCGATGAGCTTACCGATGAAGAGTGGTTTCGTCTTTCAACGCTGATCGCCGATGAACCCATCCGGCTGAACCGCCGTGGGCGTCCACGAGCCGAACCACGCGTCGTTGCCAACGCGGTGCTCTGGATCCTGACGACCGGTGAAGCCTGGTCGAAGCTGCCCGGTCGTTATCCGTCCGGGCCGACGTGCCGTCGCCGCTACGAGGAGTGGCTTGCGTCCGGCACGCTGCTGCAGATGATCGACGTGCTGACCCAGTTCAGCGGGCGCACGTTCGCGTATATCCCGCCGCCGCCGGTGCCGGTCGTGCCCGCGCGCCGTGCCGAGCCCGTGCCCGACAACGATCGCTTGCGCGGCGTGTTCTGGCAGAACCCCGAGTCGTGGCAATTGCCGGTCGCTCAGGCAAACGTTTGGGAGGGCGAGGGCGCGTCGATGAGCGCGCGGCCGGTCGACGAAGTCGTCGATCCGTCGGCCGTGTCGTTCGCGGTGCCCGGTGCATCGCCGACGACGCTGCGCCATGCGCATGCGTCGTCGGCGAGCTTCGCCGCGGCCGAACCGCAAGTCGACCGATATCGCGGCTATACGATCTGCGGCATTGCGCAGCCGGTGCAGAACCTGATGTATCGCGCGTGGGCCGAGATCACGCAGGACGACCGGCGCGTCGAACGCTCGGGCCTGATCGGCCCGCGCTTCACCGATGCCGAGGAAGCCGAGCAGTTCGCGCTCGACTGGGCGCGCCAGTGGATCGATCGCCATGGCGCGAGCGACGAACCGGCGCGCGAGCCGCAAGGCGAGGTGCTGGCCGGCTTGTCCGCGCTCGCGCGTGCCGAGTCGGACATCCAGCGCTTCATCGCCGAGCGCCATGCGGGCGCGCTGTCCGAAAGCCGCAACGATCCGGTGCAGCCGGAGCGCCGCGAGTACGTGTACCGCGTCGGCTGATCGCCGAGCGGGTGAAACGCGCGGGCCGTCGTGTGCCACGACGCCCGCGCGGAAGTCCCGTCTTTCCATGCCTGCCTTGCCCGAGGCGCCGCTGTCGAAGCGGCGCCTCCCTGCGCACGTGCGTTACTGGCGGCCGTAGGTATCGTCGAAGCGGACGATGTCGTCCTCGCCGAGATACGCGCCCGATTGCACTTCGATCAGCTCGAGCGGCATCTTGCCCGGGTTCTCCAGACGGTGCGACACGCCGAGCGGGATGTACGTCGATTCGTTTTCGGACAGCAGGAACGTTTCGTCGCCGCGCGTGATGCGCGCGGTGCCGCAGACGACGATCCAGTGTTCGGCGCGATGGTGGTGCATCTGCAGCGACAGTTGCGCGCCCGGCTTCACGACGATGCGTTTCACCTGGAAGCGCTCGCCCATGTCGACCGAGTCGTAGTGGCCCCACGGGCGATGCACCTTGCGGTGGTCGGTCGCTTCCGCGCCGCGTTGCGCCTTGATGCGCCCGACGATTTTCTTCACGTCCTGCACGCGCGACTTGTCCGCGACGAGCACGGCGTCCGGCGTTTCGACGACGACGAGGTTCTGCGTGCCGACGCAGGCGACGAGCCGGCTTTCCGAATGTGCGAACGTCGATTCCGCGCCTTCGAACAGCACGTGGCCGCGGCCGACGTTCTCGGCCTCGTCCTTCGGCGAGATCTGCCAGATCGCGTCCCACGAGCCGACGTCCGACCAGCCCGCGTCGAGCGGCACGACGACGCTTTCGCACAGTTGCGGCAGGCTCGCGAGCGGCTCCATCACCGCGTAGTCGATCGAGTTCGACGGCGACGCGGCGAACGCTTCGCGATCGATGCGGAAGAAATCGCCATCGGCCTTGCCCTGGGCGACGGCCTGTTCGCAGGCCGCATGGATCGCCGGTTCGAGCTGGCGGATCGCCTTCAGCCAGACCGACGCGCGAACGATGAAGATGCCGCTGTTCCACCAGTATTCGCCCGACGCGACGTACTGCCGAGCGAGTTCGAGATGCGGTTTCTCGACGAAACGGTCGAGGCGGCGCACGTCGAGTGGGCCCGTGGCGGCGTCGCCGAGCGGCGCGCCGACGCGGATGTAGCCGTAGCCGGTTTCCGCGTGCTGCGGCACGATGCCCATCGTCGCGATCTTGCCTTGCATCGCGCAGTGCACGCCGGCCGCGACGGCCGCATGGAAGCGCGGCAGGTCGGCGACCGCATGGTCGGCCGGCATCACGGTCATCACCGCATCGTTGCCGCCGGCGACCAGCCGAAACGCGGCGAGCGTCAGCGCGGGCGCGGTGTCGCGACCGATCGGCTCGAGCATGATCGACGCGGATTTGCCGGTCAGGCGTAGCTGTTCGGCGGTGGTGAAGCGGTGATCCTCGCCGCACACGATCAGCACGTCGTCGTTCAGCGGATGGTCGGCCGCCAGGCCGTCGAGGCGCAGCGCGGTCGACTGCAGCAGCGAGTGTTCGCCAAGCAGGCCGATCAGCTGTTTCGGAAAACGTTCGCGCGACATCGGCCACAGGCGCGTGCCGGACCCGCCGGCGAGAATCACCGGCTGCACGGCGACGCGCGTGCCGGCGGCGGGCGCGGTGGAAGAAGAATGGCGCGTTTCGGCAGCCACGGCCGGAGCATTCATGAGGACACTCTCCACGGTTGAAGTCAGTGCCTGTCGTTGTAGCATGAAGTAAATCGACAATAAAACCGGATCCATTGCCGGATATTCGCCACGCATTCATCGGGAAGAATTTTCCGCGCCGGCATCCGATGCAAATAAAAAAATAAAAAATAAATCGGTGAATCGGCTGGTCTTGACCGCCCGCAAAGGGTGAGCGGAAATCGTAAAGCTTCTGAAAAATTCCCGATTTCCGGGAATTTCGGGAAAACCTGCCGAATTAATTCAAAAACATCCCGGCAAGAATTTCCGATTATTTTTCGAAATACTTGTACGCTTGAGGCGACAATTTCTTACCGCTTCAATAGCGTCATGCAACGTTTGAATCGAATGTGCGGCACGGGTCGCACAAGGAGCTGTTCGGCAAACGCCTGTTCAAAGAGGAAGCAGACATGTTGAGCGTGCTGGCGAGAGTCATCGATATCGCGATGGTCGTGACGGGGGCGCTGATCGCCGCCGCGCTGCACGGTGGCGGCATCTGGCTCAACGACCTGCAGCGCACGATGATGCTGTTCGATTGCCTGCTCGTCGTCGTGTGCTTTCCCGCGTTCGGCATCTACCAGTCGTGGCGCGGCAAGCGTCTCGTCGGGCTGGTGGGGCGGGTCGCGTTCGCGTGGCTGGTGGTCGAGCTCGCGGGCATCCTGTTGAGCTTCAGCTTTCACCAGTCGGGCGACCTGTCGCGGCTGTGGCTGGGGTACTGGGCGCTCGTGACGATGGCGCTGCTCGCCGGCTCGAAGGCCTGCGTGCACGTCGTGCTGCGGCAACTGCGCCGCGGCGGCTACAACCTGAAGGCGGTCGCGATCGTCGGCGGGACGCCGGCGGCGCGGCGGCTGATCGCCCAGATGCGGGCGCGGCCGGAAGCCGGTTTCAACCCGGTGTGCGTGTACGACGAAAACGAAGCGCCGGGCGACGTCGCGCTCGACGACGTGCGCATCGAGCGGCAGTTCGAATCGCTGGTGTGGCTGGTGCGCAGCCGCGCGATCAGCGAGCTGTGGCTCACGCTGCCGATCACGGAGGAGCGCCGGATTCACCAGATCGTGACGGTGTTCCGCCACGACTTCGTGAATATCCGCTTCATCCCGGACGTGCGCACGCTGTCGTTCTTCAACCAGGAAGTGGTCGAGGTGCTCGGCGTGCCGGCGATCAACCTCGCGGCGTCGCCGATCACCGACGTGCGGATCCTGCCGAAGTTCGTGTTCGACCGCGCGTTCGCGCTGGTGGCGCTCACGGGCCTCGCGCCGGTGATGCTGCTGATCGCGTGCCTGATCAAGCTGACGTCGCGCGGGCCGGTGTTCTTCCGCCAGAAGCGCAAGGGCATCGACGGGCACGAGTTCGAGATCTACAAGTTCCGCTCGATGAAGGTGCACCAGGAAGTGGCGGGGCAGGTCACGCAGGCGAAGAAGAACGATTCGCGCGTGACGCCGGTCGGCCGGTTCCTGCGCCGCACGAGCCTCGACGAGCTGCCGCAGTTCATCAACGTGCTGAAGGGCGAGATGTCGGTCGTCGGCCCGCGCCCGCATGCGCTCGCGCACGACGACATCTACAAGGATCTGGTCAAGGGCTACATGTTCCGCTACCGGATCAAGCCGGGCATCACCGGGTGGGCGCAGATCAACGGCTTTCGCGGCGAGACCGACCAGATCGAGAAGATGATGGGACGCGTGAAGCTCGATCTGTACTACATGCAGAACTGGTCGTTCTGGCTCGACATCAAGATCGTCGTGCTGACGCTCTGGAAAGGCTTCACCGGCAGCAACGCGTACTGAGCACCGGGTACCGAGATCGCGCCGCGCAGGCATTCCGGTTTTACGAATTTCGAATCATTGGTCAAGAGGTCCGACACATCATGAATCTGACTATCATCGGCAGCGGTTACGTAGGGCTGGTCACCGGCGCATGTCTGGCCGACATCGGGCACGACGTGTTCTGTCTCGACGTCGACCAGGCAAAGATCGACATCCTGAACAACGGCGGCGTGCCGATCCACGAACCGGGCCTCAAGGAAGTGATCGCACGCAACCGCTCGGCGGGCCGCCTGCGCTTCTCGACCGATATCGAGGCCGCGGTCGCGCACGGCGACGTGCAGTTCATCGCGGTCGGCACGCCGCCCGACGAAGACGGCTCGGCCGACCTGCAATACGTGCTCGCGGCCGCGCGCAACATCGGCCGCTACATGACGGGCTTCAAGGTGATCGTCGACAAGTCGACGGTGCCGGTCGGCACGGCCGAGCGCGTGCGCGCGGCGGTGGCGGAAGAACTCGCGAAGCGCGGCGGCGACCAGATGTTCTCGGTCGTGTCGAATCCGGAATTCCTGAAGGAAGGCGCGGCGGTGGACGATTTCACGCGGCCGGACCGCATCGTGATCGGCTGCGACGACGACGTGCCGGGCGAGCGCGCCCGCGAGCTGATGAAGAAGCTCTACGCGCCGTTCAACCGCAACCACGAGCGCACGCTGTACATGGACGTGCGCTCGGCCGAGTTCACGAAATACGCGGCGAACGCGATGCTCGCGACCCGCATCTCGTTCATGAACGAGCTGGCGAACCTCGCCGACCGCTTCGGCGCGGACATCGAGGCCGTGCGCCGCGGGATCGGCTCCGATCCGCGCATCGGCTACCACTTCCTGTACGCCGGCTGCGGCTACGGCGGCTCGTGCTTCCCGAAGGACGTCGAGGCGCTGATCCGCACCGCCGACGAGCACGGGCAGGCACTGCAGATCCTGAAGGCGGTGTCGTCGGTCAACGCCACGCAAAAGCGCGTGCTCGCCGAGAAGATCGTCGCGCGCTTCGGCGAGGACCTGAGCGGCCGCACGTTCGCCATCTGGGGCCTCGCGTTCAAGCCGAACACCGACGACATGCGCGAAGCGCCGAGCCGCGAGCTGATCGCCGAGCTGCTGTCGCGCGGGGCGCGCATCGCCGCGTACGACCCGGTCGCGCAGGAGGAAGCGCGCCGCGTGATCGCGCTCGATCTCGCCGATCACCCGAGCTGGCTCGAACGCCTCTCCTTCGTCGACGACGAGGCGCAGGCCGCGCGCGATGCCGACGCGCTCGTGATCGTCACCGAATGGAAGATCTTCAAGAGCCCCGATTTCGTCGCGCTCGGCCGCTTGTGGAAAGCGCCGGTGATCTTCGACGGCCGCAACCTGTACGAGCCGGAGACGATGAGCGAGCAGGGCATCGAATACCACCCGATCGGCCGGCCGGGCTCGCGCCAGGCCGTCGCCGCCCGTGTGCCGGGCACCGCGCCCGCGAGCGCGTAACCCGTTTCCCGCCACTCGTTACGAGACGCCATGTTCCGGAACATCCTGATCGTCTGCCACGCGAACGTCTGCCGCAGCCCGGCAGCGGAACTGCTGTTCAAGTCGCACGCCGCGTCGCGCGGCGGCCCGCGCCCGACGTTCCACTCGGCGGGCGTGCATGCGAACGACGGCGACGGCATCGATCCGGTGATGCGTCAGCTGCTCGCCGAGCGGGGCGTCGATGCGACGACCCATCGCTCGCGGCGGCTGTCGCGCCGGATCGTGCGCGACGCCGACCTGATTCTCGTCAGCGAGCGCGGACAGATCAAGGCCGTCGAATCGGTCGATCCGTTCGCGCGCGGCAAGGTCCACCTGCTCGGCAAGTGGGAAGGGGCCGAGATTGCCGACCCGCACGGCGGCCCCGAGGCCGATTACCGCGAGAGCTACTCACTGATCGAACGTCTGGTTCAAGGATGGCTACAGAAACTATGCTGAAACGCCCGATGCGCCCGGTGGCGCTTGCCGTCGCGCTGACGACTTTCCTGTCAGCCTGTGCAACCGCGCCCGGCAACTACCTCGACTCGTCGAACCTGAAGGACGAAGGCCGCCAGCAAGCGGCTGAAACCTATCCGGTTCATTACATCGACGCCAAAGTGGTGATGGACCAGCTGCAGAAAGCGCAGGTGGACCATCCGCTGCCGCCCGGACGTTATACCGATCCGTCGGAGTACGTGTACCGCGTCGGCCCGCAGGACATTCTCGGCGTCACCGTGTGGGACCACCCCGAGCTGACGACGCCGCAGGGCCAGTCGTTCTCGAGCGGCGGCAACACGACGCAGTCGGTCGCGGGTGCGTTGCAGCAGCCGTATACGACCGCGCTGCCGGGCCAGGCCGATCCGTACGGCCAGACGGTGGCCTCGGACGGCACGATCTTCTTCCCGTTCGTCGGCCGCATCAAGGTGGCCGGCAAGACGGTCGCGCAGATCCGCGAGCAGATGGCCACGACGCTGTCGCGCTACGTGAAGAATCCGCAGCTCGACGTGCGCGTGCTGTCGTTCCGCAGCCAGAAGGTGCAGGTGACGGGCGAGGTGAAGCAGCCGGGCCCGCTCGCGGTGAGCGACGTGCCGCTGACGCTCGTCGACGCGATCTCGCGCTCCGGCGGCTCGACCAACGAGGCCGACTTGCAGCGCGTGCGCCTGACGCGCGACGGCAAGCTCTACACGCTCGACGCGAACGGCGTGCTCGATCGCGGCGAGGTGAAGCAGAACGTGATGCTGCAGCCGGGCGACATCGTCAACGTGCCGGATCGCAGCGACAGCCGCGTGTTCATCATGGGCGAGGTCAAGACGCCGGTCACGGTGCCGATGCTCAAGGGCCGCCTGACCATCGCCGACGCGCTGACCGCGGGCGGCGGCATCCTCGACACCGACGCGAACCCGCGCAAGATCTACGTGATGCGCGGGATGCGCGACAACCCGACGAAGCCTGAGGTGTTTCGCCTCGACATGACGCAGCCGGATGCGCTGATGCTGTCGAGCCGCTTCCCGCTTCAACCGCTCGACGTCGTCTACGTCAGCACGGCCAGCTCGGTGCAGTTCAACCGTGTGCTGCAGCAGGTGCTGCCGACGATCCAGACGATCTTCTACATGCGGCAAATCACGCGCTGATAGCCCGCCGGGGCGGCGCCTCCGCCCCGGCACCACTCAAGCGGGAACGAATGGTGAACACGCAAGCGAAACACTCCTACGCGGATCTGTCCGCGAAAACCGAGGAAGAGGACGTCGTCCTCGGCCAGTTGCTCCAGGTGATCATGGACGACATCTGGCTGCTGCTCGGCATCGCGGTCACGGTCGTCGCGCTCGCCGGCCTCTACTGCTACATCGCGAAGCCGGTCTACCAGGCCGACGTGCACGTGCGGGTCGAGGGCAACGACAACACGTCGCAGGCGCTCACGCAGACGCAGACGGGCGCGATGATCAACAGCGGCCCGCAGCAGGCGCCGACCGACGCGGAGATCGAGATCATCAAGAGCCGCGGCGTGGTCGCGCCGGTGGTGGAGCAGTTCAAGCTGAATTTCTCGGTCGCGCCGAAGACGCTGCCGGTGATCGGCAGCCTCGCCGCGCGCATCGCGACGCCGGGCGAACCGGCGCGGCCGTGGCTCGGCCTGAAGTCGTACGCATGGGGCGGTGAAGTGGCCGACGTCGATTCGATCAACGTCGTGCCCGCGCTCGAAGGCAAGAAGCTGACGCTGACGGCCGGCCCGAACGGCACCTATTCGATCGTCGACGAGAACGGCATGCGGCTGCTGTCGGGCCATGTCGGCGAATCGGCGCAGGGCGGCGGCGTGACGCTGCTCGTGTCGAAGCTCGTCGCGCGCCCCGGCACGCAGTTCACCGTGGTCCGCTACAACGATCTTGTCGCGATCAGCGGCTTCCAGACGGGCATCCAGGTGACCGAGCAGGGCAAGCAGACGGGCGTCGTGCAGATCTCGCTCGAAGGCAAGGACCCGGACCAGACCGCCGCGATCGCGAACGCGCTCGCGCAGTCGTACCTGAACCAGCACGTGGTCGCGAAGCAGGCCGAAGCGACCAAGATGCTCGACTTCCTGAAGGGCGAGGAGCCGCGCCTGAAGGCCGACCTCGAACGCGCGGAAGCCGCGCTGACGCAGTACCAGCGCACATCGGGTTCGATCAACGCGAGCGACGAGGCGAAGGTCTACCTCGAGGGCAGCGTGCAGTACGAGCAGCAGATCGCCGCGCAGCGCCTGCAGCTCGCGTCGCTCGCGCAGCGCTTCACCGATTCGCACCCGATGGTGATCGCCGCGAAGCAGCAGCTCGCGGAGCTGCAGGGCGAAAAGGACAAGTTCAGCAACCGCTTCCGCAGCCTGCCGGCCACCGAAGTGAAGGCCGTCCAGCTGCAGCGCGACGCGAAGGTGGCCGAGGACATCTACGTGCTGCTGCTGAACCGCGTGCAGGAGCTGTCGGTGCAGAAGGCCGGCACGGGCGGCAATATCCACCTCATCGATTCGGCGCTGCGTCCGGGCGATCCGGTCAAGCCGAAGAAGGTGCTGATCCTGTCGGCCGCCGTGTTCCTCGGGCTGATCCTCGGCACGGGCGTCGTGTTCCTGCGCCGCAACCTGTTCCAGGGCATCGAGGATCCCGACCGCATCGAGCGCGCGTTCAACCTGCCGCTGTACGGGCTGGTGCCGCAAAGCGCCGAGCAGGTGAAGCTCGACGCGCAGGCCGAGAAGAGCGGCAGCCGTACCCGGCCGATCCTCGCGAGCCTGCGCCCGAAGGATCTCAGCGTCGAGAGCCTGCGCAGCCTGCGCACCGCGATGCAGTTCGCGATGATGGATGCGAAGAACCGCGTGATCGTGCTGACGGGCCCGACGCCGGGCATCGGCAAGAGCTTCCTGACGGTCAACCTCGCGGTGCTGCTCGCGCATTCGGGCAAGCGCGTGCTGCTGATCGACGCCGACATGCGTCGCGGCCTGCTCGACCGTTACTTCGGCCTCACGTCGCAGCCGGGCCTGTCCGAGCTGCTGAGCGACCAGTCGGCGCTCGAGGACGCCGTGCGCGAAACGCCGGTGCAGGGCCTGTCGTTCATCTCGGCCGGCACGCGCCCGCCGAACCCGTCGGAGCTGCTGATGTCGACGCGCCTGCCGCAATACCTCGAAGGGCTCGGCAAGCGCTACGACGTCGTGCTGATCGACTCGCCGCCGGTGCTGGCGGTGACCGACGCGACCATCATCGGCCGCATGGCCGGCTCGACGTTCCTCGTGCTGCGCTCGGGCATGCATACCGAAGGCGAGATCGCCGACGCGATCAAGCGCCTGCGCACCGCGGGCGTCGACCTGGAAGGCGGGATCTTCAACGGCGTGCCGCCGAAGGCGCGCGGCTACGGCCGCGGCTATGCGGCCGTGCACGAATATCTGAGCGCCTGATCCGCATCGCACGTAACCGGGCGGGCAGCGCGTGTTGCCTGCCCGGCCGACAGGAGAATCAACGATGAAAATTTCCGTGCTCGTTCCGACCTATCGGCGGCCCGCCGACCTCGCGCGCTGCCTGCTGGCGCTGCAGCGGCAACATCGGCTGCCCGACGAGGTGATCGTCGTCGCGCGCCCGGAGGATGACGCCACGCACGAACGGCTCGCCGATCCGGCGGTCGGCGGCGCGCTGCCGCTGCGCATCGTGCCGGTCGAGGTGCCGGGTCAGGTCGCCGCGCTGAACAAGGGGCTCGACTCGGCGAACGGCGACATCGTCGCGATCACCGACGACGACGCGGCGCCGCACCCCGACTGGCTCGCGCGCGTCGAGTCGGTGTTCGAGGCCGATCCGCGCGTGGGCGCGGTCGGCGGGCGCGACTGGGTGCACGAGAAGGGCCGCGTGCTCGACGAATCGCGCCAGCTCGTCGGCCAGCTCACGCTGTCCGGCAAGATCGTCGGCAACCATCATCTCGGTGTCGGCGGCCTGCGCGAAGTCGACATGCTGAAAGGCGCGAACATGAGCTACCGCCGCGCGGCGATCGAGCGGCTGCGCTTCGACACGCGGCTGCGCGGCGCCGGCGCGCAGGTGCACAACGACATGGGTTTCAGCATGCACGTGCAGCGCGACGGCTGGAAGCTCGTCTACGACCCGGCGATCGCGGTCGATCATTTCCCGGCCGAGCGCTTCGACGACGACCGGCGCGATGCCGCGTCGCTGAATGCGATCAGCAACGGCGCGTACAACCTGCACCTGATCCTGCGCGAGCATCTGCCGCCGGTCCGGCGCGAGATCGCGTGGTGGTGGTGGACGCTGGTCGGCACGCGCGTCTACCCGGGCCTCGCGCACGTGCTGCTGTCGCTGCATACGGCGCAGCGCGAGCGGATCCGCGAGCACTGGCGCGCGGTGCGCCGCGGCGCGCGCGACGCCCGCCGCGCGAACCTTGCCCCCCATCGTGCGGCGATGCCGCCGGTGACGTCTTGAACGGCCTGCGCGCCTCGCGCGCGGCCCCCCACGGAGGGCTCGCATGACTGCAACGAAAGCTGCGACGAACGTCCACGTTCACCTGTTTTACGGCGCCGATCCGCGTACCTACCGGAAAGGCGAGAACATCGGCTGCCTGTACGGCTATCACCATGCCGAATCCGACGAATTCCGGCTGACCTATTCGCAGGACGGCGGCGAGAGCCGTGTCGCCAGCCTCGCGCGCCGCGTGCTGAAGGCGGCGCTCGGCTTCGACGTCGTACATGCGTGGCGCAACCGCGCCGCGCTGCTGAACACCGACGTGATCTGGACGCACACGGAACAGGAGCATCTGGCCGCTGCGCTGATCCTGAAACTGGCCGGCGCGCAGGGCAAGCGCCCGCTGCTGCTCGCGCAGAGCGTGTGGCTGTTCGACAAGTGGAACAGCTTCGGCGGCCCGCGCCGCTGGCTGTACCGCAAGCTGATCGCGCGCGCCGACGCGCTGACCACGCTGGCGCGCGACAACGCCGAGCTGTGCCGCCGCTATCTCGGCCGCGACGCCGAGTTCGTCTACTACGGGCTGAACACGCAGGATTTCCCGATCACCGAGCCGCGGCAATGGCAACCGAACCGGCCGCTGCGGATCGCGGCGATCGGCAACGATCGCGACCGCGACTGGCGCACGTTCCTCGCCGCGTTCGGCGGCGACGAGCGCTACGACGTGCGGCTCGCGACGCGCCGCCGCGTGCCGCGCGAGTGGCATGCGCCGAACGTGAGGATCGGCTCGGCATCAGGGCTCGCGAAGCAGCACGAGCTGTACGCGTGGGCCGACGTAATCGTCGTGCCGCTGCGGCCGAACTTCCATGCGTCGGGCATCACGGTGATGCTCGAGGCCGCCGCCGTCGGCAAGCCGATGATCGTGTCGGATGTCGGCGGGCTCAGCGACTACTTCCCGCACGATACGGCCGCCTATGTGCCGGCGTTCGACGCGCAGGCGATGCGCCAGGCCGCCGATCGCTTCGTGGCCGACCCGGTCGCGGCGCTCGCCTGCGCGCAGGCCGCCGCCGCGTGCCTGCGCGACCGTGACCTGACCACGCAGGCGTTCGCCGAGCAGCACGTGCGGATCACGCGCGACATGCTGCGCCGGCGCCGCACGCCGGCCGCCGCGGGCCTCGCGATGCCGCTCGCGGATTCGCGCCCGTCGTCGCGGTGAGAGCGGATCGATGAGTACGATTGCCGCCGAACGCGCACCGTCGCGCAAACGCAACTGGCTTCCCGAGCCGAAGCACTGGGTCGGGCAGGCAGGGCTGTGGACGTTCACGGCCGCGCTGATCGCCATTCACCAGGGCAAGGTGCTGACGCTCGCGTTTCCGGTGCTGGCCATCGCGGTCGGCCTCTGGCTGTATTTCAAGAGTCCGGCGCGCTACGTCGGCTTCATGTGGTGGGTGTGGTTCCTGAGCCCGGAAGTGCGGCGTCTCGCCGACTGGTCGAAGGGCGCGTTCACGCCGACGAGCCTGATCCAGGTCGCGCCGCTCGCGGTGACG
Organism: Burkholderia sp. Se-20373; assembly: GCF_017104705.1. Classification (NCBI taxonomy): domain Bacteria; kingdom Pseudomonadati; phylum Pseudomonadota; class Betaproteobacteria; order Burkholderiales; family Burkholderiaceae; genus Burkholderia; species Burkholderia sp. Se-20373. The sequence goes on from NZ_JAAGPH010000131.1 coordinate 18,838, forward strand.
ATGATCGCCGGCCTCGGGCTGATCCGGCATTACCGCGTGCTCGCGCAGCGGCGCGGGATTCCGATCCTGCTGATGCTGTTCGGGCTCGCGTACGCATACCTCGTCGGGATCGTGTCGAGCGGCGTGATGGCCGCGACCTACGACCTCGCGAACTGGGTGTACCCGGTGCTGATCGGCTTTCACATCATGGTCAACGCGCGCGACTACCCCGAGTATCGCGACGTGCTGCTGTCCACGTTCATGTGGGGCATGCTCGTGATGGGCCTGTACGGCATCGTGCAGTACTTCGTGATGCCGCAGTGGGACGTGCTGTGGATGATCGGTTCCGACATGGGCTCGCAGGGCGAACCGGTGCCGTACGGCGTGCGCGTGTTCAGCACGATGAACTCGTCGGGGCCGTTCGCGTTCGCGATCATGGGCGCGCTGGTGTTCGTGTTCGCCGCGCCGCAGAAGATCCGCTGGTTCGCGGGGGCGGCCGGCTTCGTGTCGTTCGCGCTGTGTCTCGTGCGCTCGACGTGGGGCGGCTGGGTGATCGCGCTCGCGATCCAGCTCGCGCAGTCGAACAACCGCGTGCGGATGCGGATCCTGATCAGCGGCGTCGTGCTGGTCGGCCTCTGCGTGCCGCTGCTGACCGTCGGGCCGGTGGCCGACCGGCTTGGCGCGCGCCTGCAGTCGATCACGAACCTGAAGGACGACCGCAGCTACGACGACCGCAACAAGTTCTACGCCACCTTCGCGCAGACGGCGTTCACCGACGTCGCCGGCGAAGGGATGGGCGCGACGGGGGCATCCACGAAGCTGTCGAGCGACAGCGGCGAGCTCGGCAAGTACGGCAGCTTCGACAGCGGCGTGATGAACGTGCCGTTCGTGCTCGGCTGGCCCGGCACGCTGCTGTACCTCTCGGGTGTCGTGATGCTGTTCGGCCGCACGCTGCGCGCGGCGTTCAAGCTGCGCAAGGACAAGTTCGTCGGCGCGTGCCTGAGCCTGTGCCTGTCGACCTTCGCGATGCTCGTGTTCACGAACTCGCTGATCGGCACGGGCGGCCTGCTGATGTTCACGGCCATTTTTTCGATACTTTCCGCGGCGCACTGGCAAAAGGCACAACGCCTGCTGGCCGCCGCGCGTTTACGGGGAGGCGACCATTGAGAATCGCGATCGTCACGCACGTCGTGCGACATAACGACGGGCAGGGCCGCGTCAATTACGAAATCGCGCGCGCGGCGCTGGCCGAGAACTACGAGGTCACGCTGGTCGCGTCGCATGTCGCGCCCGAACTGCTGGCCGACCCGCGCGTGCGCTGGGTGCCCGTGAAGGTCGGCGGCTTCTGGCCGTCGAATCTCGTGAAGCAGCAGGTGTTCGCACTGAAGAGCGCGGCCTGGCTGCGATCGCACCGCGGCGAGTACGACGTGCTGCACGTGAACGGCTTCATCTCGTGGATCAAGGCCGACGTGAATACCGCGCACTTCGTGCACGGCGGCTGGTTCAAGAGTCCGTACTATCCGTTCGGGCCGACGAAGGGGCTGTGGTCGGCTTACCAGTACGTCTATACGCGTGTGAACACCACGCTCGAGCGCTGGGCGTACCGGCGTTCACGCGCGATCACGGCCGTGTCGCAGAAGGTGGCCGACGAGATCGCCGGGCTCGGCATCGACAGCCGCAAGATCAGCGTGATCTACAACGGTGTCGACGCCGGAGCGTTCGCGGGGGCGCAGGCCGACCGCGCGGCATTCAAGCTGCCGGACGATGCGTTCCTGCTGCTGTTCGTCGGCGACCTGCGCACGCCGCGCAAGAACCTCGGCACCGTGCTGAAGGCGCTGACGAAGCTGCCGGCGAACGTGCACCTGGCGGTGGCCGGCTATCTGCCCGGCAGCCCGTATCCGGAGGAGGCGCGCGCGCTCGGCATCGATTCGCGCGTGCATTTCCTCGGCCTGGTTAAAAACATGCCGACGCTGATGCGCTCGGTCGACGCGTACGTGTTCCCGTCGCGCTACGAAGCGATGAGCCTGTCGCTGCTCGAGGCGATGGCGGCCGGGCTGCCGGTCGTCACCGCGCGCACGGCGGGCGGCGCGGAAATCATCACGCGCGAATGCGGGATCGTGCTGGAGGATCCGGACGATCCGGCGGCGCTCGCGCAGGCGATCGGCTCGCTCGCGGCATCGCGCGACACCTGCCGCGCGATGGGCGAAGCCGCCCGCGAACTGATGACCCGTTTCGGCTGGGCGCACATGGGCGCCCAGTATGTCGCGCTTTACCGGCGCATCGGCCAACCCACGCAGCCGTCCGCCTTCGAGCGGGCCGAGCATGCAGTCACGCAGGAGCAAACGTGATGTCCCAATCTTCCCGGCCGATCAAATCGTTGCAAATCGGCATGCACTGGTTCCCCGAACGCGCGGGCGGCCTCGACCGGATGTACTACTCGCTCGTCGGCGCGCTGCCGGGCGCGGGCGTGGAGGTGCGCGGGCTCGTCGCCGGCTCGCCGAAGGTCGCCGACGACACGGACGGCGCGATCCAGGGCTTCGGCCCCGCATCGGAGTCGCTCGCACGCCGGATGCTCGCCGCGCGGCGCGCGTTGCGCGAGGAGATCCGCAGCGAGCGGCCGGACGTGATCTCGTCGCACTTCGCGCTGTACACGTTCCCGGGCCTCGACGTCACGCGCGGGATTCCGCAGGTGTCGCATTTCCAGGGGCCGTGGGCCGACGAAAGCCAGGTCGAGGGCGCCGCGTCGCTCGGCCAGCGCGCGAAGCGCTATCTCGAACAGGCCGTTTATACGCGTTCGTCGCGGCTGATCGTGCTGTCGCAGGCGTTCGGCCAGATCCTGACGAACCGCTACGGGATCGATCCGTCGCGCGTGCGCGTGATTCCCGGCTGCGTCGATACCGCGCAGTTCGACACGCCGCTCACGCCGGCCGAGGCGCGGCACAAGCTGCAACTGCCGCAGGACCGGCCGATCGTGCTGGCCGTGCGCCGGCTCGTGCGGCGCATGGGGCTGGAGGACCTGATCGACGCGATCGGTCTCCTCAAGCACCGTCACCCGGACGTGCTGCTGCTGATCGCCGGCAAGGGCAAGATCGGTGAGGAATTGCAGCAGCGCATCGATGCCGCCGGGCTGCAGGACAACGTGAAGCTGCTCGGCTTCGTGCCCGACAACCATCTCGCGGCGCTGTACCGCGCGGCGACGGTCAGCGTCGTGCCGACGGTCGCGCTCGAAGGCTTCGGGCTGATCACCGTCGAATCGCTCGCGTCCGGCACGCCCGTGCTGGTCACGCCGGTGGGCGGGCTGCCGGAAGCGGTGGCCGGGCTGTCCGACGATCTCGTGCTGCCGTCCACGGGCGCGGACGCGATCGCGGAAGGGCTCGGCGCCGCGTTGTCGGGCGCGATCACGCTGCCCGACGAAGCCGCGTGCAAGCGTTATGCACGTGACCATTTCGACAACGCGGTGATCGCGCGGCGCGTGGCCGGCGTGTACGAAGAGGCGATCCAGGCGGCAGGTTGAGCGCCCGCGGCGCGCGACCAGCGTGCCGAACCGAAAGCCGCACCGGCGCGCGTGCGTGCAGGACCGGTTCGCGTGCCGGCCGCCCGTAGCGGGCGGGCCGGCCTTCTTCTCTCTCAGCTACACGGCGCCGCCACGCGTCACGCGCGCCTGAGCGAGGCGGCCCACACGCCAAGCGCCGCCACGCTCACGACCGCGCCGAGCACGCAGACGCCCGTCCATCCGGCGCGCGCATACATCATCGTCGACGCAATCGCGCCGAGCCCGCTGCCGGCCGAATAGAACAGCATGTAGCAGCCGACGAGGCGCGCATGCGCGTCGGGCCGCGTGCCGAGAATCATGCTCTGGTTGACGACGTGGACGGCCTGCCCGCCGACATCGAGCAGCACGATGCCGACGATCAGCGGCGACAGGCCGAGCCCCGCGATCGCGGGAAGCTGGGACAGGCTCGTGACGGCGGCGGCGAACAGCGCGACGAACAGCACGCCGTTCAACTGGCCGCGCATCGACGGCG
>NZ_JAAGPH010000132.1:0-22046 GCF_017104705.1 Burkholderia sp. Se-20373
ATGGCCGGTCGCGTTTCCCCTCGGCCGCGCGCCGGCCGCTGCATACTCTGCCGCCGTGTCGAGTTCGAGCGCGTCCGCGAACAGCCGGTGCACGGCCGCGCCGTTCGGCTCGCGGCGCAGTGCGCCCGCACCGACGGCGACCGCGCGGTCGAGATAGCGCGCGAGCCGCGAACGGACGTCGGCCAGCGGCGAACCGGGCGCGAACACCGTCTCGAACGCCGCGCCGCACAGGATGCCGACCACCACGTACAGGAAGCGCGCGGTCGCGATATCGAATGCGTGCAGCGGCGCGGAGACGGCGTCCATCGCGATGATCGCCGCCGTATAGCCCGCGAGCACCGCCGCATACGCGCGGAAATTGCGCAGGAAGGTCGCGACGCCCGCGCACAGGCCGATCCACGCGGCGAGCGCCGGCAGGAACAGCTCGGGCGTCTGTGCGAAGGCGCCGGTCAGCACCAGCGCGACGGCCGCGCCGATCACGGTGCCGAGGATCCGGTACTGGCTCTTCGACAAGCCCATCCCGCGGCTGCCCTGCGCGACGATCCACACCGTCGACGCGGCCCATTTCGGGTCGTCGAGATTCATCCGGAACGCGATGTAGAGCGCGAGGAGCGACGCGGCCGTGTTGCGCAACGCGAAGCCGAGGGCGCCGGGCGGCAGCGTGAGCCGGGCGTCGCGCAGCGCGGTGCGCACGGCCGCGAGCGGCGGTAGAGGGGGCAAGGCGAATTTCATGCGGCGAGCATACGGGGGCGCGCCGCCGCCACTAAGCGGCGCGGACAGGATGCGTTATTGCACCGGGCAGGATAATCGCCGCCGCGCGAAGCAATTCGGCCGGCAAAGGTAAGATGCGCGCAGGTCGAACACTGAAGCACTTTGTATGGACTTCGAAAGCATCCGGATATTCCTGCGCGTGGTCGAGCGCGGCAACTTCACCGCCGCCGCCACGCACCTCGACATGCCGCTCAGCCGCGTGAGCCGCAAGGTCAAGCAACTCGAGGACGATCTCGGCGTCCAGCTGCTGTACCGCACCACGCGTCGCGTATCCGTCACCGAAGCCGGACGCGACTACTACGAGCGCTGCCTGCGCGCCGAGGACATCCTGCTCGACGCCGACCGCCAGGCCCGCGCGCTGCGCACGGCGCCGGAGGGCATGCTGCGCGTGCTGGTGCCCTATTCGATCGGCCTGTTCGAGCTGGAGCCGGCGCTCGCCGAGTTTCGGCGGCGCTATCCGCTGGTCCAGCTCGTGCTGATCTACGACAACAACCCGCTCGATCTGGTCGAGCATGGCTTCGACGTGGCGCTGCGCGCGGGTGTGCTGACCGACTCCAGCTACATCGCGCGCTCGCTCGGCTGGTCGCAGGCGAAGCTCGCCGCGAGCCCCGCGTATCTCGACCGCGTCGGCCGCCCCGCCACGCCGCAGGATCTCGCGCAGCACGACCTGCTACTCGTCGGCCGCGACGCGCCCGGCCTGACGTTGCGACTCACCAACGCGGCCGGCGAAGTGGCCGACGTGCCGGTGCGGCCGGTACTGATCACCAACGAATCGGTGACGGTGCTGCGCCAGGCCGCGAGCGGCGGCGGTATCGCGCTGGTCTCGACCCACTACACGGCCCGCCGGCTCGAGCGGAACGAACTCGAAGTCGTGCTGCCCGACTGGCACCGGACCGACGACGTCGAGCTGCACGTGCTGTATCCGCGGCGCGCGACGCTCGACAGCAAGGTGCGCGCATTCGTCGAATTCCTCGCGGAGGTGTTCGACGATTGGCGCACCGCCCCGTAACCGGCACGGTTCGCCCGGCGATTATTGCAGCAAGCGAAATCGATTAATGAGCCGGCCCGTGTTGATGGCGGCTCGCCACATCGTTAGCCTGTCGCGATGCAAAACCATTCCACACGCGACGGCAGCCGCCTGACCGCTGCCCGCAGGCGCGTCACGCGCGTCCCGCCTTCCTGACCGGCAGCATTCCGCCTTCCGAAGCCCGCCTCGGCTTCGTGCATTCGATCGAGCAGCACGTCGCACGCGTCGGCCCCCTCTACCGGGCCGCGTCGCGCGCGCCGTGCTTCCTTCCGTTCAGCCGCCGCGCCGTCCGTGCGTCGCCTTCGCGCGCGGCCGCGCGTGCCCGCCGCAACGGGTCGCATCCGTTCCGCCCCTTACGCCCCTTACGTCCCTTACGCAGGAAACCCATGTCCTCTCCGTCCACTCCAGCCGCGCTATCGGGCGGCCGTCTCGCGATCGGCACGATCGCGGTATCGCTCGCGATGTTCATGAACGTGCTCGACTCGTCGATCGCGAACGTCGCCATTCCGACGATCTCGGGCGACCTCGGCGTGTCGGTCGACGAAGGCACGTGGGTGATCACGATCTTCGCGGCCGCGAACGCGGTGTCGATTCCGTTGACCGGCTGGCTCACGCAGCGCTTCGGCCAGGTACGCCTGTTCGTCACGTCGATCCTGCTGTTCGTGTTCGCGTCGTGGCTGTGCGGGATCGCGCCGAACCTGCCGACGCTGCTCGCCGCACGAATCCTGCAGGGTGCGGTCGCCGGGCCGCTCGCGCCGCTGTCGCAGGCGCTGCTGCTCGGCGCGTGGCCGCGGCAAAAATCGTCGAGCGCGCTGGCGCTGTGGTCGATGACGGCGCTCGTCGGCCCGATCGCGGGGCCGTCGCTCGGCGGCTGGATCACGTACGACTACAACTGGTCGTGGATCTTCTACATCAACATCCCGGTCGGCTTCTTCGCGGCCGCCGTCACGTGGATCGTGTTCCGCGACCGCGAATCGGCCACGAAACGCATGCCGATCGATACGATCGGCCTGTTGCTGCTCGTGCTGTGGGTCGCGTCGCTGCAGATCATGCTCGACAAGGGCAAGGATCTCGACTGGTTCAACTCGCCCGTCGTGGTCGCGCTTGGCATCGTCGCGCTGATCGGCTTCGCGTTCTTCCTCGTGTGGGAGCTCTACGAAGCCAATCCGATCGTCGATCTGCGCCTGTTCACGCAGCGCAATTTCGCGGGCGGCACGATCGCAATCTCGGTCGCGTACGGGATGTTCTTCGGCACGCTGGTGCTGCTGCCGCAGTGGATGCAGGGCTATCTCGGCTACCGCGCGGTCGATTCCGGGCTCGCCACCGCGCCGCTCGGCGTGTTCGCGATCCTGCTCACGCCCGTCATGGGACGCCTGCTGCCGCGCACCGATCCGCGCTACATCGCGACGCTCGCGTTCGTCGGCTTCGCGGTCGTGTTCATGATGCGCACGACGTTCTACACCGACGTGTCGCGTTGGGATCTCGTGCTGCCGACGCTGCTGCAGGGCATCCCGATGGCGATGTTCTTCGTGCCGCTGACGTCGATCATCCTGTCCGGGCTGCCGCCGGAGAAGATCCCGGCCGCCGCGGGCCTGTCGAATTTCGGCCGCACGTTCTGCGGCGCGGTGGGCACGTCGCTGATCAGCAACGCATGGAACGACCGCACGATCCTGCATCACGTGCGGCTCACCGAACCGGCGAGCGTCACCAATCCGGTCTTCACGCAGCAGGTCGACACGACACGTTCGCTGCTGCACCTCGGCCCCGATTCGGCACTCGCGTTCTTCAACGCGTCGGTCGATTCGCAGGCGGCCGTGATGGGGTTGAACGACATCTTCTATGTGTCGGCGATCATCTTCATCGCGATCATTCCGCTCATCTGGATCACGAAACCGAAGCGCTCGGGCGGCGGCGATGCCGATGCGGCGGCGGCCGGCGCGCATTGATCCGCATTCGCGACGGCCGGGCCCCGTCCTGCACGCGCCGGGGCCCGCGTCGCCACGCGCCGACGTAATAAAGACTTGCAATCGATACAGGCGGAAACGTCAACAGCCGGTGCCCGCTCCGCGTTTTTTGGACAAGCGCCCACGATCCGGAGCGCAACGACAGGAGAAAACACCATGCGAGCCCTTACCCGCCATCTCGCGATTGCCGCGACCCTGATGTCGGTGCTGACCGGTACCGCGTTCGCCGATACGCCGTGGCAACAGGCGCACCCGCGCCGCGAAGAGGTCAACCAGCGCCTCGCCAACCAGAATCGCCGGATCCATCACGAAGTGAAGGAAGGCGAAATGTCGCACGCCGAGGCCGCGCGCCTGCACCGTGACGACCGCAAGATCCGCCGGGAAGAGCGGGACATGGCTGCGCAGGATCACAGCCACATCACGAAGAGCGAAAAGCACGTGCTGAACCAGCAGGAAAATGCGGTCAGCCACCAGATCGGCCAATAAGATCGACAACACCGGCAAGTGCCCATTCGCCATCACCTGAAACGCCCGCTGCCGCGATGCGGTAGCGGGTGCTTGTTGTGTATCGAATCGTTTCAACGCGCCAACGGCTTCAAACGCTGCGGGTATACTCCGTCGTCAGCCGCCTGTCGCATCGTCGTCCGTCAAAAACGGCCCGATTCCGGGCGGTTTCGTCGCGAAGCTTCGCGTTTCGCCTACCCCGCGCCCCAGCCTCGATACGAGACCCACGACGACCCACCATGAAACGATTCCTGCTGCTCCTTCCCGCCGCCCTGCTCGCCGCCTGCGGTTCCGCGCCCTCGTCCGACCCGGGCTCCGCCTCCGGTGCAGCGCCGATGATCTACGTGTCGTCGCAACGTCCGGCCTACGCGGTCGCCAACTGCCTCGACAGCCGCCTGTCGGGCACCGAGCAATCGCAGCACAACGGCGTGACCGACATCGCCATCGGCTCGAACTCGTACTTCGTCACGCTGACGCCGTCGGGCAACGGTTCAGTCATCAAGGTCGTGCGCGGCTCGGGCAACGAGCCCGCCGAGGAAGCGATGCGCTTCGCGATCGCGCGCTGCGCGATCTGATTCGAACCCGCCGACGCCGGGCGCCCGCCCGGCTCACGGCTGCGCGCCACCCCGCCGGCGCGCACGCCGAATATTTTCATCCGGGCAGCCGTCGATGAGAGAATCGCACCCACGATTCCCTTTCAACGGAGCCCGCATGAAGCACCTGCTGTCCCGCCTGTTCGTCAGCGCCGCGCTCGTCGCGCTTGTTCCGGCATGGCCGGCACAGGCGGCCACGCCGCCCGGCATCTTCGTCGTCGCCACGCAGCTCGGCGAATTCACGACCCTCGACCCGAGCGGGATCTACGAGCTGGTGCCGTCCGAATACGTCGCGAACACCTACGAACGCCTGGTGCGCGTCGACCTGAAGGACCCGACGCGCTTCGACGGGCAGATCGCGCAATCGTGGACGGTCGGCGCCGACGGCGTGACCTACACGTTCAAGCTGCGCCCCGGCCTCACGTTCCACTCCGGCAACCCGGTGACCGCCGACGACGTTGCGTGGTCGTTGCAGCGCACCATCCTGCTCGACAAGGGGCCGGCCGGCGTGCTCGCCGATCTCGGCCTCACGAAGGCGAACGTGCTGCAGAAAGTGCGCGTGGTCGATCCGCAGACCGTCGTGCTCGAAACCGACCGCAAGTACGCACCGAGCTTCGTGCTCAACGTGCTGAGCGCGTGCCCGGCCTCGGTCTTCGACAAGAAGCTGCTGCTGTCGCATCAGCAAGGCAACGATTTCGGCAGCGCCTGGCTGCGAACCAACGACGCGGGCTCGGGCCCATACCAGCTCGTCAAGTGGACGCCCAACGAGACCATCGTGCTGCAGCGTTTCGAGAAATACCGCACGCCGTACCCGATGAAGCGCGTCGTGCTGCGTCACGTGCCCGAAGCCTCCGCGCAACGCCTGCTGCTGGAGAACGGCGACGCCGACGCCGCGCGCAACCTGAGCCCCGACAGCCTCGCCGCGCTGACGAAGGCCGGCAAGATCAAGGTCGCGTCGTGGCCGGTGTCCGCGCTGCTGTACCTGAGCCTGAACACGAAGAACCCGAACCTCGCGAAACCCGAGGTGCAGCAGGCGATGAAATGGCTCGTCGACTACGACGGCATCCAGCGCAACATCGTCAGCACGACCTACAAGGTGCATGAAACCTTCCTGCCAGAAGGCTTCCTCGGTGCGTCGAACGCGCGGCCGTACAAGCAAGACGTCGCGAAGGCGAAGGCGCTGCTCGCCAAGGCCGGCTTGCCGAACGGCTTCGACGTGACGATGGACATGCCGAACGACTATCCGTACCTCGAGATCGCGCAGGCGTTGCAGGCGAACTTCGCGCAGGGCGGCATCCGCGTGAAGCTGATTCCGGGCGATGCGAAGCAGGCGATCGGCAAGTATCGCGCGCGCCAGCACGACATCTTCATCGGTGAATGGTCGCCCGACTACATGGACCCGAACAGCAATGCGCGCGGCTTCGCGTGGAATCCGGACAACTCCGACCAGTCGCCGACCAAGATGCTCGCGTGGCGCAACAGCTGGGACATTCCGCAACTGACGAAGGACACCGAGGCCGCGCTCGTCGAGCCGTCGCCCGCGAAGCGCGCGCAGCGTTACGAAGCGCTGCAGAAGGCCGTGCTCGCGAACTCGCCGTTCATCATCATGTTCGAGAAGGTCGTGCAGGTCGCGACGCGCCCCGGCGTGACCGGGCCGGAAATCGGGCCGATCAACGACCTCGTGTCATACCGCACGCTCGCGAAGTAATCGGGGCTGCCCGCGCGGCCGGCCCTGCCGGCGCGCGGGTAATCGCCGCCACCGCCGCGCCGGCGCTAGGTCGTGGGGCGGCCGGCGATCTACAATGGCCGGCACCGCGGAGGCCGGCGGGTCCCGGCGATGGCGCCAGGCCGTGTTCCAGCGGCTGCAGGACAACAAGCAGTTTCATATGACGTATCACGACAGCCGCGGCTGCGGCGCGGTCGTCTGCGAGCGCCACGTCGGCGACTGAGTCGGGCACGCCCACCGGGGAAAGAACATGCATTCGAGCGAGCACGCGGTCTGCGTGGCGATCAACGACAACAACCGCGCATGGTACGAAATGCTCGTGCCGTTCCTGCTGTCGCTGCGGCACACCGGCTACGACGGCCGGATCGCGGTGATCGGCTACGGCCTCTCCGAACGCAAGCGGCAGATCCTGGCGAGCCAGTCGGTCGACGTGATCGAAGCATCGGGCGCGTATACGCTGCCGGTCGGCCGCTTCATCGAAGCCGCCGAGTATTGCGCGCGCCACCCGCAGGTCCGCAAGCTCGCGCTGTACGACGCCGACATCTGGTTCTGCGCGCCGGGGTTCGACCTGTTCTCGCAGATCGGCGACGACCGGATCCACGCGTGCCCCGACCCGCTGTTCTGCACGTTCGTCGTCACGCCGCTGATCGGCGAGCGGCGCGACCATCACTGGCGTCTCGTCGTCGACGAAGTCTCCGCGCGCCACGGCGGCGCGTTGCAGGCCGGGCTCGTGGCCGGGACCGCCGATGCCTGGACACGCTACGCCAGCCACCTGCGCGATTGCATCACCCGCATCGGCACCGATTTCCAGGAATGCTTCGGAATCGATACGACCTTCCTGCACCTGTGGAGCGCACAGGGTGAAACCGCGCTGCTCGATCCGGTCCAGAACTTCGTCAGCAAGTACGGCATTCATGAAGCGTTCGATGCGAGCACCGGCACGACGACGCTCCGGTATCACGGCGAGCCGATCCGCGCGCTGCACATGACCGGCGATATCCGCTTCCTCGACCGGTGGCGCTACTACGCGAACCACACCGACGCCGCGCTGCGCGACGGCATGCCGTTCGCGCTGTCGGACGGCACGCCGGCGCAATCCGACCCGGTTGCCGCGCGCATCGCGGCGACCGGCTACGTCCGCTCGGCCGGGTTGACCGTCGCGGCCGCGGCGATCGAGGAAAGCACCGGCGCCTACCTGCAGGCGATCGACGAACCCGGCGGTACGATGCTGGTCGGCAGCGGAAACCACGAAATCGTGCTCACCGCGACCCGCGACATCGCGCGGCTGAACGTCTACGTCACGCATCCGTCCGGCTCGCCGTCGCCGCTGCTGTGCGAGGTGCTGGTCGACGGGCAGGCACAACGCAAAGGCACCGAGCTGATGGCGCATTTCTGGTATCAGGTCGTGGCCGGCACCGTCATCACGCTGCGCTCGACGAGCCTCGGCGGCCAGCAGTGCAACGTGATCTGGCGGCTTCGCGAGGCGCCGGACATGCAGCAGTAGGCTGCCGGCACGCGGCCGTTCAATTGAAGGCCGCCCACACCAGGTACGCATTCAACCCGACGATCACGACCGTCGCCGCACCGGCGACGATCCGCAGCGGCGGACGCATCGCGTAGGCGCCCATCACGTCCGCGCGTGCCGACAGCAACAACAGCGCGATCATCGGCAGCGGCAACACGAAACTCAGCACGACCTGGCTCGCGACCATCGCACGCGTGACGTCGCAGCCGAGCGCGACCACTACGAACGCGGGCACGACCGTCACCGCGCGCCGCACCCAGACCGGCACGCGGCGGTGGATGAAGCCCTGCATCACGACCTGCCCGGCCATCGTGCCGACCACCGAACTCGATACGCCCGAGGTCAGCAGCGCGACGAGAAACAGCGCGCCGGCCGCCGGCCCGAGTACCGGGATCAGCGTGTGATACGCGTCGCCGATGTCGGTCATGCCCGGCGCGCTCGCGTGAAACGCCGACGACGCCATCATCACCATCGCGAGATTCACGAACCCGGCCAGCCCGAGCGCGACGACGACCTCGCGGTTCGAGAAGCGCACGAGCCGCCGCCGCTCCGCGTCGTCGCGCGGCGCGGTGCGATCCTGCGTGAGACCCGAATGCAGATACAGCGTGTGCGGCATGATCGTCGCGCCGATGATCCCGACCGCGATCGTCAGCGCCGCGTGATCCGGAATCTGCGGGACGACCAGGTGGAACGCGGCCGCATGCCAGTCCTGCGGCGCGATCAGCAGCTCGCCGAGATAACACGCACCGATCACGCCGACCAGCGCCGCGATCGCGGCTTCCAGCGGCCGGAAGCCGCGCTTTTCGAGCGCGAGGATCGCGCCGGTCGCGAGCGCCGTCGCGATCATCCCCGCGAACAGCGGCAGGTGGCACAACAGCCCGAATGCGAGCGCGCCGCCGAGGAATTCGGCGAGGTCGGTCGCCATCGCGGCGATCTCGGACGCGACCCACATGCCCCACACGACCGGCGCGGGAAAGCGGTCGCGGCACAGCTCCGCGAGATTGCGGCCGGTCACGATGCCGAGCTTCGCGGACATCGCCTGGAACAGCATCGCGATCGCGTTCGCGGCCAGCACGACCCACAGCAGCCGGTAGCCGTACGCGGCGCCGGCCTGGATGTTGGTCGCGAAGTTGCCGGGATCCATGTAGCCGATCGACGCGATCACGGCCGGGCCGACGAACGGCAGCAGCGCGGTGACGCCGGTGCGGCGCCCTTCCAGCGCGGCGCGCGCCGCGCCGTCGGGGTGCGCGGTGGACAGGTCGGGCAGCGCGAAGCCGCCGGCACGTTTGCTCGTGACGGGAATCATGGTGAGGTTCCGTTCGAATGAGGAAGGATTCCTGAAGTTCGGGCGCCGTGGCCGGCATGCCGCCTGCCGGCCGAGGCGGCGGCGTTACAGCGGCACGACGTCGGGACGGTTGCGCGGAAACTGCGCGATCACGTCCGGCGCGACGTTCAGGTGCGCTTCGACGAGCTGCGGCGGCGTATGCGCGAGCCAGTCGGACAGCGACACTTCCGCATAGCGGTCGGTCTTGAAGATCTCGAGGAATACCAGATCGGTGCTTCCGGTGTTCTGTACGTAGTGCCCCAGGCTCTTTTTCACGTAGCCGACGTCGCCCGCACGGAAGTCGGCCGTCTGCGCCTTCGGCCCCGTGTCGAACACGGTCATCCGTGCGTCGCCCTGCAGGTAGTACTGCCATTCGTCCGCGTTGGGGTGCCAGTGCAGCTCGCGCATGCCGCCCGGATGCACGGTGACGAGCGCCGCCGCGACCGTGGTCGACACGTTGAAGTTCGTGCTGTCCGCGATCCGCACTTCGCCGCCGCGGGTCTTCCTGACCGGCTTCATGTCGCCGAGCGAGAAGATGAACGGGTGCGGCGGCGCCCCGGCCGACGACGCCGACGCGCGCTGCGCTTGCGCGAGCGGGCCCGGTTCGTCGCCCTGGAAGATCCACAGGTTGTCGAGCGGAATGTTCCTGAACGCGTCGGCCGGCACGCCGAAGTTGAGCGCAAGCACGTCGGGCGGCGTGTGCGCGATCCAGTCGGTCAGCAGCAGCGTGTTGAATTCGGACGCGCGGCCGTTATCGAACGCGAGCAGGAATTCGGCGCCGTCGGTGCCGAGGCCCTGCAGCGAATGCGGCAGGCCGGGCGGGAAATACCAGAGATCGCCGGTCTTCACGTCCTGCACCGATGGCCGGCCGAGTTCGTCGAGCACCGTGATCCGGCAGCGGCCGTCGAGCATGATGGCCCACTCGGCCTGCTGGTGCCAGTGCATCTCGCGAATGCCGCCGCGTGTGAGGCGCATATTGACGCCGGAAATGGTTTCGGAAATCGCAAAATCGTCCTGTGTGACTTCACGCGCCCATCCGCCATTTTGAATGCGTTTATGGGCGTTATTGAACGACGCCCAGAATAATGGCATCCCGTTGATATCGGTAGCCGGCGGATCCTGAAAGGACGGGAATTGATTGGCGATTGCCGGGTTTTGGGGCCCCGGGTCGGTCAGGCTCTGGCGGTTACGCGCATTCACCGCGCCTTCCGGCGGGCGGTCCGGATTACCGAACGAGGCGGCCTTGGCCGATACGGCGATACCCGCCGCGGCAATGGCGCCGGCCGTTCCCGCCAGCATCTTGCGTCGAGAAAGATTCGTCATGGTTTCCTCTTCATGCCTGCGATTGAGCGAATTTTCATTTACGGAACACATGCCGTTTTCGGATTATCGAAAATCGAACATCCCGTGACGCAAGTTAAATCCATATTCATCTAAAAATTAAATGAATTATTAACCTGAATTGATGAGTTAATCTGATTCGCTTTAATTTTGTAATGATTGAGGCAAGACGAGGTTCGGGGTGCAGGCAGCCGATGCCGATGAATCGGTCGTATCGGGTGAAGGTGGAAATGCGACCGGGTGCGGCGGCGACACCTGGAATGGCGACAGGAGGAGGATGAAAAGTGTCACGCCCGATCGCGATGCAGCGCAATCGCCATGCATCACCGATCATCTGGACGAAAGCGTGCGAATGCGAATACGACGAACGCCGAGTAACCCGTCCGGGATGCGTTTCATTCCCGCGGCATTTCGTCGAGCCGTTGCGCGGCGAACTGCAGTCCGCCCAGAATGCGTTCCGCGACCCGCGTCGGAAAACCGGCAGGCAGCGCCGCACCGACGGATTCGATCACCTGCGGCGTCATGGCGATGAGTCGCTCGACGATCGGCGTCGCGATATCACCGAGCAGACAGTGTTCGGCCATCGCGCTGAAGTGCCGCCGCGTAATGTCGCGCATTGCGTAGTGCTTGCGTTTGCCGTGCACGGCCATCGCCAGCTTCGCCTTGTGCCATGACCACTGGTTCGCGCCGTCGCCTTCGACCGGCCAGATCGACATCACATCGTAGAGGGGTGTCAGGCGAAAGCGGCCGCCCGGCAGCAGGCGCAGACTGAAATTCTTCGCATGCCCGTCCGGCGCCGCGAGCATCCAGAAAACGATCAGCGCTGCGAACAGTGTGTCGAGGTCTTCCCGCGCCGTTTCCGAACGGCGCAGGAGACTTGCCAGGTCGGGCACGCCAGGGCCGCCGTGCGACTCGTACTTCAGATGAGGCGGCACACCGAGCGCCTGACAGAAGTCCTCCTGCGGCAACCGTAACAGCCACCCGCCGTCGCGATGCAACGCACGATCGAAACGCTCGACCGACAACACCTTGTGCTCGCCGAAATGTACGATTTCCGCATTCGCGGCAGGCAGGCCGAAAGCGCGCAGGATCGCCAGACACAGCCACTCGTTCTCGACAGAAGCCGTGAGGTCGGCCCGCTTGTTGCCAACCAGGCCGAGCGGCAACTTGAGAATATGCGTCGTCGGCGTCGCGCCATGCGGGCGCATCCATCGCCCGTCGTGAAACAGCAGCGCGGTCTTTTCCTGTGCACCGGCCAGCGACAGCCGGAAATCGTCGTCGTCTCCGGCCGCGACCACCACGCCGCTGGCCTGGTCGAGCACACGTGCAACGTCGTCGTCCGACAACGGCGTGCCGTCGATACGATCCAGGCCGGTCGGCACGTCGTCTTCGCCGAGCAATTGCACCGCCCCGACGCAGTCACGACCGAGCGCGGCGAGAAGATCGAACGGCTCAGTCGTCGCCGTGCCGAACCTTGCGGCCAAGCGGCGCCGAATGACGTCGCTGTCCGGAAGCAGGTTGTCGAAGTAGTGATTGATGCGTTCACCGCGCAGCGGCGCGTCGCCGACACCAAACGGCAACGACAACGACAATGGGCGGCCGACGGTTGACTGCTTCCAGCCTGCGTCGTACAGCAGTTCCATGTCGCCGCGCGCGGGAATCCGCCAGGTGCCGACCCTCTGGCCATTCGCCCAGATCGACAATGCGCGAGTATGCGATTTGCGTCCCATCGCTTACCACTCGACGTCGGCGGAGCCGCGCCCGTCCTTCGTGCGGATGCTGAGCTCGAGACCGTACAACGCGGTCAGTTCGAGCAACTGGCTAAGTGACAGGCTTTCGGTACGCGTGGATTCGAGCAACGACAGGCGCGACTGGCCCACGCCGATCCGCATCGCTGCTTCGGCCTGCGTGAGGCCCTTGGCCTGACGCGCGGACGACAGAATCTCGCCCAGTTGCGCCGGCGTGTTGACGATGAAGTTCACGGTGTGGATTCCTGGAGACAATAAATGCAGTATATTCCTGTCAGACATAAACGCAAATTATTCCTGTCAGGCATAAACGTAAAATATGCCTGTCAGGAATAATCCACCGCCCCGCTCACGCCCCCTTCCGCCCCTATCACCTATCCTCACACCATAGTTTTTATCCGCTGGCGCGGATGATTTTGGCTTTGTTAGATGGATGACATTCGATCACCCGACGACAACGATCTAACAGCCGATGACCTGCGCGTTTGCCCGCACCGTCGAATCCCGCTATGCCGAGCTGACGCCGACCGCCAAGCGCATCGCGAGCTACATGCTCGCGAACCTCGACCGGCTCGGGCTCGAGACGGCCGACCAGATCGCGCAGCAGGCCGGCACGAGCGGCATCTCGGTCGGGCGGTTCCTGCGCAGCGTCGGCTACCGCAACCTCGACGATCTGAAGCGCGAACTGCGCGGCGGCGGCGACCGCCCGTGGATGATCACCGACCGGCTCGACGAATACCGCCGCATCGCCGGCACGCAACCGGCCGAACCCGACGGCAACGGCCGCGAGGGTACGCTCGCGTCGTCGCTCGAGCGCGAGCTCGATGCGATCCGCCACGTGTACCGGCTCGCCGAAGGCCCGGTGTTCGCGCAGGTGGCCGACCGGATCGCGCAGGCGGACGCCGTGTTCATCCTCGGCATCCAGTCGACGCGCGGGATCAGCAACGCGTTCAGCAGCTACCTCGAATACCTGCGCCCGCGCGTGTTCTATTCGGACGGCCAGTCGGGCTCGTACGTCGATTCGCTGAACTCCGAATTCGAGCGGCCGTACTGCATCGTCACCGATACGCGCGCGTATTCACGCAGCGCGCGCCGCTATTGCCAGGCGGCCGCCGAGCGCGGGCAACCGTTCGCGCTGGTCACCGATCTCTCGTGCCCGTGGGCACGCGACTGGCCGGCCGACCTGCTGCAGGTGAAGACCGACGTCGGCCAGTTCTGGGATTCGCTTGCGCCGCTCACCTGCCTGTTCAACCTGCTGATCACGGCCGTGGTCGACCGCCTCGGCCCCGCGATCGACCGGCGCGTCGCGCGCAACCGCGAACTGCAGCACACGTTCGATCAATTCGAATCCTGAATGCGAGTGCCTTCCGAACCGCCGATGAACGCTCACCGCCTCGTTGAAATCACGTCCGCCACGCATCGCGTCGACATCGATCTCGTCTACGCGACCGACCGCAACCTGACCGGCAAGCCGATCTACCGCCGCGCGCACTGCCTGCTGCTGGCGCCGGCCGAAGCCGCGCTGCGCCGCGCGGTCGACATCGCCGCGCAAGCCGGCTTCACGCTGCGCCTCTACGACGCGTACCGGCCGCCGCAGGCGCAGCAGGTGCTGTGGGATTTCCTGCCCGATCCGAACTTCATCGCCGATCTTGGCCGCGGCTCGAATCACAGCCGCGGCACCGCGCTCGACCTGACGCTCGTCGGCGCGGACGGCGCGCCGCTCGACATGGGCACCGGCTTCGACGAGATGGTCGCCGCCTCCGGTCACTTCCACGCGGGGCTGCCCGAAGCGGTGCAACGCAACCGCCTGCTGCTGCTCGGCGTGATGCACGCGGCCGGCTTCGCGCACATCGACAGCGAGTGGTGGCACTACGAATTGCCGGGCTCGCGCGCACTGCCGCAAATCGATAATGCCGACAGCGGCCCGTGGCACCTGATGTGATGGCCCGACGTATTTCCCTCACCGTTCACGTTCGACGACTTCAACGATCTCAACGACAGATGGAGCGCACATGAAATTGCTGACATCCCGGCTCGTCGCGGCGCTGGCCGCCGCGTCCGTTCTCGCCGCCGTTCCGCTTTCCGCCGCGCGCGCGGAAACGCCGAAGGACATGTTCGTGATGGCCACGCTGCTCGACGAATTCACGACGCTGGACCCGGGCGAGATCTACGAGCTGGTGCCGGAGGAATACGTCGCGAACACGTACGACCGGCTCGTGCGCGTCGATCTGCGCGATCCGTCGAAATTCAACGGCGACGTCGCCCAGTCGTGGACGGTGAGCACCGATGGGCTGACCTACACGTTCAAGCTGCGCCCCGGCCTCAAGTTCCACTCGGGCAACCCGCTGACGGCCGACGACGTCGCCTGGTCGATCCAGCGCGCGGTGCTGCTCGACAAGGGGCCGGCCGCCGTGCTGACCGGCATCGGGCTCACGAAGGCGAACGTCGTCGCCAACGTGAAGAAGCTCGATGACCTGACGGTATCGGTCACGACCGACCAGAAGTACGCGCCGACCTTCGTGCTGAACGTGCTCGGCTCGTGGCCCGCATCGGTGGTCGACAAGAAGCTGCTGCTGTCGCACCAGCAGGGCAACGACTTCGGCAACGCATGGCTGAAGACCAACGAGGCGGGCTCCGGCGGCTACAAGCTCGTGAAATGGACGGCCGGCGACAGCGTCGTGCTGCAGCGCTTCGATGGCTACCGTCTGCCGCTCGCGATGAAGCGCATCGTGCTGCGCCACGTGCCCGAAGCCGCGAGCCAGCGCCTGCTGCTGGAAAACGGCGACGTCGACGCGGCGCGCGACCTGAGCCCCGACGATCTGGCGTCGGTCGTGAAATCGGGCAAGGCGAAGGTGTCGGCCTCGCCGCAGGCGACGCTGCTGTATCTCGGCCTCAACACGAAGAACCCGACACTCGCGAAACCCGACGTGCAGGAAGCGCTGAAATGGCTGGTCGACTATGCGGGCATCCAGGGCAACGTGGTGAAGACGACCTACAAGGTGCACCAGACCTTCCTGCCCGAAGGCTTCCTCGGCACGCTGAACGCGAATCCGTACAAGCTCGACGTCGCGAAGGCGAAGGCACTCCTCGCGAAGGCCGGCGTGCCGAACGGCTTTTCGGTGACGATGGACGTGCGCAACGACTATCCGTACACCGAAATCGCGCAGGCCGTGCAGGCGAACTTCGCGCAGGCCGGCATCAAGGTGCAGTTGATCCCCGGCGACAACAAGCAGACGCTCGCGAAATACCGCGCGCGCCAGCATGACATCTACATCGGCGAATGGTCCGCCGACTACATCGACCCGCACAGCAACGCGCAGGGTTTTGCATGGAACCCGGACAATTCCGACAAGTCGAGCTATAAAATGCTGGCCTGGCGCAACAGCTGGGACATCCCGCAACTGACGAAGGAAACCGACACCGCGCTCGCCGAACCGACCGCCGCGAAACGCGCGCAACGGTATCAGGCGATGCAGAAGGACATGCTCGCGCATTCGCCGTTCGTGATCATGTTCGAGAAAGTCGCGCAGGTCGCGACGCGGCCCGGCGTGAGCGGGCTCGACGTCGGGCCGATCAACGATCTCGTGTCGTACCGCAACCTGAAGAAGCAATAAGATTCGCCGCATGTCGACTCCCGCCTCCTCCCTCGAAGCACTGCGCACGCTGCCCGCGCGACGCCCGGCCGTGCGCTGGGCCCTGCGCGTGCTGCGCTGGGCGCTCACGCTCGCCGTCACGTTCGCGGGGCTGCTCGCGCTGACGTTCGTGATCGGCCGCAAGGTGCCGATCGACCCCGTGCTCGCGATCCTCGGCGATCGCGCGTCGGCCGAGGCATACGCGGCCGAACGCATCGCGCTCGGCCTCGACAAGCCGCTTGCCACGCAATTCCTGATCTATGCGCGCGACGTGCTGCACGGCAATCTCGGCATGTCGCTGCTGACCGCGAACCCCGTGCTCAACGACATCAGGCGCGTGTTCCCGGCCACGCTCGAACTGGCGACGATCGCGACGCTGATCGGCATTGCGATCGGCGTGCCGCTCGGCGTCGCGGCCGCCGTGAAGCACAACCGGCCGATCGACCATGTCGCGCGCTTCGTCGGGCTGATCGGCAATTCGGTGCCGGTGTTCTGGCTCGGGCTGATGGGGCTGCTGCTGTTCTATGCGCGGCTGCACTGGGTCGGCGGGCCCGGCCGGCTCGATCCCGTGTACGACGGGATGGTCGACACGCGCACGGGCAGCCTGCTGATCGACGCGGCGCTCGCGGGCGAGTGGGACGTGTTCCGCAACGCGGTGTCGCACATCGCGCTGCCGGCCGCGATCCTCGGCTACTACTCGGTCGCGTACCTGAGCCGGATGACGCGCTCGTTCATGCTCGACCAGCTGAGCCAGGAATACATCGTCACGGCGCGCGCGAAGGGCTTGTCGGAACGGCGCGTGATCTGGCGGCATGCGTTCGGCAACATCATGGTGCCGCTGCTCACCGTGATCGCGCTCACGTACAGCAACCTGCTCGAAGGCTCGGTGCTGACCGAGATCGTGTTCGCGTGGCCCGGGCTCGGCTCGTACCTGACCGGCGCGCTGCTGAACGCCGACATGAACGCGGTGCTCGGCGCGACGCTCGTGATCGGCGCGATGTTCATCACCGTCAACCTGCTGACCGACGCGCTGTACCGCGTGTTCGATCCGCGTGCGCGCTGAGGGCCGACCCGACATGACCGCTTCCCCCCTGCTTCTTTCATCGCCCATGCCGAAGGTCGTCCAGTCATGAATGCCGAGCGTCTCACCCTGCGTGCGTGGCTGCTCTCCGACGCGCCCGCATCGCGCTCGCAGGCCGCACTCGGCCTCGCGTACCGGCGCTGGCGGCGTTTCGCCGCGAATCCGCTCAACCTGTTCGGGCTCGCGATTCTCGTCGCGCTGATCGTCGTCGCGATCGTCGGCCCGCTGATCATGCCGCACGACCCGCTGCGCCAGGTGCTGTCCGACCGGCTGCTGCCGCCGGGCTCGCCGTCGCACTGGCTCGGCACCGACCAGCTCGGCCGCGACATCCTTTCGCGGCTGATCGCCGGTTCGCGCCTCACGCTCGGCATCGCGATCCTCGTCGTCGTGATCGTCGTGCCGATCGGCCTCCTGATCGGCACGACGGCCGGCTACTGCGGCGGCTTCGTCGACAGCGTGCTGATGCGCCTCACCGACATCGCGCTCGCGTTCCCGAAGATCGTGCTCGCACTCGCGTTCGCCGCCGCGCTCGGGCCGGGCGTGATCAACGCGGTCGTCGCGATCTCGATCACCGCGTGGCCCGCGTATGCGCGGCTCGCGCGGGCGGAGACGATCCGCATCGCGCAGGCCGACTTCATCCACGCCGCGCGCCTGCAGGGCGCGTCGGGCCCGCGCATCCTGCTGCGCTACATCGTGCCGCTGTGCATGTCGTCGGTGATCGTGCGCGCGACGCTCGACATGGCCGGCATCATCCTGACCGTCGCGGGCCTCGGCTTCCTCGGCCTCGGCGCGCAGCCGCCGAGCCCCGAATGGGGCTTCATGGTCGCGTCGGGCCGCAACGTGCTGCTCGACGCGTGGTGGGTCGCGACGCTGCCCGGCTGCGCGATCCTGCTCGTGAGCCTCGCGTTCAACCTGCTCGGCGACGGGCTGCGCGACGTCTTCGATCCCCGCCATGGAGCGTGACATGCCGATGAATCCCGCCCCCTCGCCCGCGCCGCTCTGCGAGATCGACGGCCTGAAGATCGGCTTTCGCGGCCATGACGGCACCGTCACCGACGCCGTGCGCGACCTGTCGCTGACGCTCGCGCCAGGCGAACGGCTCGGCATCGTCGGCGAATCGGGCTCCGGCAAGTCGCTGACGGGCCGCGCACTGCTCGGCCTGCTGCCCGACGCCGCGCGCTGGTCGGCACGTGCGATGCGCTTTGCGGGCCAAGATCTGCTCGCGATGTCGCCGGGCGAACGCCGGCGGCTGTGCGGCAGCCAGATGGGCATGATCCTGCAGGACCCGAAATATTCGCTGAACCCGGTGATGACGGTCGCGAAGCAGATGGGCGAGGCGTTCCGGCTGCGTGAGCCGGGCCTGCGCGGCCGCGCGCTGCGCGAACGGATCGTCGACGCGCTCGCGGCCGTGCAGATCCGCGACCCGGCGCGCGTCGCCGATGCGTATCCGCACGAGCTGTCGGGCGGCATGGGCCAGCGCGTGATGATCGCGATGATGGTGTCGACCGGCCCGCGCCTGCTGATCGCCGACGAGCCGACTTCCGCACTCGACGTCGCCGTGTCGATGCAGGTGCTCGCGGTGCTCGACGCAATGATCGCGCGACACGGCACGGGCCTGATGTTCATCAGCCACGACCTGCCGCTCGTGATGTCGTTCTGCGATCGCGTCGCGGTGATGTACGCGGGCCGCGTGGTCGAAACCTGCGCCGCGCGCGACCTGCGCGACGCATCCCATCCCTATACGCGCGGGCTGCTCGCGGCGAACCCGCCGCTCGCGAACCCGCCGGACGAACTGCCCGTGCTGCGGCGTGATCCGGCGTGGCTCGAGCCCGCGTCGCACGCCGGCACGCCCGCCGATCGACAGGAGGCCGCACGATGATCGACGTCGATTACGCATCGATCCGTTTCCCGACCCGCACGGGTCACGTCGACGCCGTGCGCGACGCGAGCTTCGCGGTGCGCGACGGCGAGGTGTTCGGGCTCGTCGGCGAATCGGGTTCCGGCAAGTCGACGCTGCTGCGCGCGCTGACGGGCCTCGTGCCGCTCGCGTCCGGCAGCCTGTCGATCGACGGCCGGCCGGTGGGCGGCACACCCGATCGCGCCTTTCGCCGTCACGTGCAGATGGTGTTCCAGGATCCGTACGCGTCGCTGCATCCGCGCTTCACGGTCGACCAGACGCTGCGCGAGCCGCTGTCGATCCATGGCATCGGCGACACCGATGCACGCATCGCCCGCGCGCTGTCCGAGGTCGGCCTCGGCCCCGCATTCCGGTTCCGCTATCCGCACCAGTTGTCGGGCGGCCAGCGGCAGCGCGTCGCGATCGCGCGCGCGCTGATCGTCGAGCCGCGCGTGCTGCTGCTCGACGAGCCGACGTCCGCGCTCGACGTGTCGGTGCAGGCGGAGATCCTGAACCTGCTGCGCCGCCTGCATCGCGAACGCAGCCTGACGATGATCCTCGTCAGCCACAACCTCGCGGTGATCGGCTTCCTGTGTCAGCGCGTCGCGGTGATGCAGCATGGCCAGATCGTCGAGCAGCTCCGGATCGAGGACGTACGCGCCGGGCAGGTGGCCCGCGACTACACGCGCACGCTGCTGAACGCGACCGAAGGCTATCGCCGTCTCGACGCGGTGGCGGGCGCGCCGGCGGCCTGACATCTGCGCGCCGTGCCGGCATGCGATACTCGGCACGCCACGCGCCGCCCTGCCGCGCATGGAACCCTTGTGCGCCGCACGGGTCAACTTCCTTTCGTCAACAGCTCAACCGCAATAGGGAGGCGTTCATGCTGCAATTCATCGAAACCCTGGTCGTCGGGCTCATCGTCGGCCTCCTCGCCCGCGCGCTCAAGCCCGGCGACGACAAGATGGGCATCCTGATGACCATCGTGCTCGGCATCGTCGGCTCGCTGGTCGCCGGCTACGTCGGCCGCGCCGCCGGCTGGTACGCACCGGGCCAGGGCGCGGGCTGGATCGCGTCGATCATCGGCGCGATCGTGCTGCTCGTGGTCGTCGGCGCGGTACGCAAGCGCACGGCCTGAACGCCGCACCTTCGGCTTCAACGCAAAACGGCCGCTCGGTAACGAGCGGCCGTTTTCTTTTGGATCGCCGATATTCACCTGCGCACCGCTTCCACGATCCGTAAACTCGTTGACTTCGCAACGACCTGTCGCGACGACCGGCATCGGACGTCCGCTTTCCGGTCGAGCGTACACCACCGGCATTACCCTGATTTGATATCTCGCAAATCAGGCATAGATTGAATTCAGCAATACGAAATCGTTTGCTCCTATCCCAAATTTGTAATTTTCCACTCAAGAGTTTCAATGGTTTTGCCGTTTACGCATACAGCATCGCAGCGTAAGACGGACTGCCACCCGAGCGGCCCCGCTGCGACGCGCTTCCTCTCTGGAGCCTGTCATGAAGCATCGCCCTATCGCCGCCTCGTTCGTCCTGGCTGCTTCGCTTCTGGCCACTTCCTCGTCCTTCGCCGCCGGCGCGTCCGGCACCCTCTATTTTTCCGGCATGATCGTCGAGCCGCCCTGCTCGTTCGCGGTCGATACGGCCGATGTCGCTCGCGGGCAGGTCCGTCCTGACTGTCCGCGCCCGGCCTCCGGCCAGATCGCGTTCGTCGACGCGGCGAGCCAGCAGGCCATCAAGACCACGACCTTTACTCAGGCCTCGCGCGCAATCGTTTTACCGAACCGTCGGGGCAACAACCAGGCGCCGATGATCGCCGTCGTGACGTACCAGTAAAGCCGTCCGCCGGCGCGGGATCCAACGGATTCCGCGCGCCGGTTCGGCGTACCTGCGTGGTCGCCGGTCAATCGCGATGGCGCGCGATCCAGTCGCTGAACGCGCGGATCTTCTGCTGGTTGCCGAGGTTCTCGGGATAGACGAAGAAATAGCGCGCGCCCGTCTCGAGCACGATGTCGAACGGGCGCTCCAGCCGGCGCGCGCTGACGTCGTCGTCGACGAGCGTCACGTCGCCGATCGCGACGCCGAAGCCCTGCATCGCCGCGTTCGTCGCGAGATCGAGCGTGTCGAACGTCGGCCCGCGCGCGGGATCTACACCCCGCTCGCCGGCGTGATCGAGCCACGCGCGCCAGTCGCGATGGTCACGCGTCGGATGCAGCAACGTATGACGCGCAAGATCGCCGATCGCATCGAGCGGTGACGTCTGCCGCAATTCGGGCGCGCAGACGGGCGTCAGCCGCTCGTCGAACAGCGGCAGCGCGAACACGCCGGCGCCCGGCGACGTACCGTAGACGACGGCCGCATCGAACGGCTCGGTCGAGAAATCGACGACGTGCTGCCACGCGGTCGTGATCTGCACATGGAGATCGGGATGCTCGCCCTGGAAGCGCATGATGCGCGGCAGCATCCAGCGCATCACGCAGGTCGGCACCTTCAGCGCGAGATCGGTGCGCTGCCGTGTGAGCCGCATCGAAATGTCCTCGATCCGCGCGAAGCTCTCGTTGACCACCGGCAGCAACTGCTCGCCCTCCGCCGTCAGCGTGAGGCCCTTCGCATGCCGCTTGAACAGCGGGAAACCGTAATGCGCCTCGAGCGTCTGGATCTG
Organism: Burkholderia sp. Se-20373; assembly: GCF_017104705.1. Classification (NCBI taxonomy): domain Bacteria; kingdom Pseudomonadati; phylum Pseudomonadota; class Betaproteobacteria; order Burkholderiales; family Burkholderiaceae; genus Burkholderia; species Burkholderia sp. Se-20373. The sequence continues at coordinate 21,813 of NZ_JAAGPH010000132.1, forward strand.
CCGGCTTACCGCGCCCTGCGTGATGCACAGCTGCTCGGCCGCGCGCGTGAAGCTGCGGTGGCGGGCCACCGTCGAGAAGATCTGCAGCGCGTGCAGGGGCGGAAGTCGGCGCATGAAGAAGGCAAACGGAAAAACGGCGCGGAAGGACCGCGCGCCGACCCCGGCGCGCACTGTCCGACACGATAAGCCAAACGCCCGCTTTGCGCGAGGCGCGGGACGCTCAGGCCGTCGCGG
>NZ_JAAGPH010000133.1:0-234 GCF_017104705.1 Burkholderia sp. Se-20373
TAAAAAAAAAAACTACGTACTTGAACGCTTTCGCTGCTTAAACATAATTTACAATCATCCTTAATATGTTTTATACTCGTGCTTCATAATTGCCCTTCTCCACCATACGCTGCTTCCCCTTGCTTCTTCTTCTATCCTTGCAACGTTGTGTATCATACATCGGTACTCACTACTACTACATTTCACAATGCTGCCAGTCCACACTCTATATGTACTGAGAGTCTCACAATAACT
>NZ_JAAGPH010000012.1:0-92771 GCF_017104705.1 Burkholderia sp. Se-20373
GCCGTAGTTCTGACCATGCGTGGGATCATTGCCGCGATAGATGCCGACCTGCGGGTTCGGCTTGTTCGTCAGGCGCGTGTGACCGTTGGCGACGAGCACGTTCCAGCTGTCGATCCACGGGGACGCGCGGGCGCCGACTTTAGCGCGCATGCGTTCGAAATCCGCGTCGGTATGCAGCAAGCCGGGATGCGTGAAGGCGCGGGTTTGGGCAGTGCCTGCCGACGTCGCGCCGGCGTCGATACCGTCCGGAGCCGGAGCACCTCGGGACGCCTGACCGATGCCGTTCGCCGATGGTCGCTCACCGCCTGTCACCACGTCGCTTCCGTCGCCGCCGCATCCGGCCAGAAGCGCTGCACCAAGCCCCATCACGAAATGGCGTCGTGCAATATTCTCGATGTCGCCGAGTGGGACGATTTCCTCGGATGGCATCGTCGGTGCTCCGTTGTCTCGCATATTGGGATCCCCAGTTTTTTAGCTATGGTCGAAGCGACAAAAATGTACGAACCGTTCCGTATTCATCAGGAACGCGTAGCATTCTATCCAGTCCGATGGGGATGTAATCAAGCGAAAAAAAACATATTCACAAATGACACGCACTTGTCACATCGGTGATGCAGAGATTTGGGCGGTTCGTGCCGTACGACTTCCCGTGGCAGACTGGGATCGAGTGGTTTGCGGTGACCGCGCTTCTTGCGCGTTTGCGCGGCGATGGTCGTTTCCGGGACGTCTTCCTGAGCGGGCGTCGCGTTCGCGCCGAGTGCATCGGCTTCGTTGAACAGACTGAGCTGGTCAGAGTCTCGCGCCTCACTCTTTGGGACAGTTCGCGGTGGTATGCCCGCAGCCACTCTGATGAATCGATACACAGCCGTGCACGACGCAGACAATGACGAGAAAAGCGTAGCCTGCGCCAGATTGTTCAGTTCTTCCGATGCCAGGGTTTGAGGTCGAGCATACTCGGGCGATCAGGCCGTCGCGACGGTGGCGCCCAGAATGCCGTGCTCGACCAGAGTGTGCGACACGAAGCCGAACTCGATCGCTTTCACGACAAATTCATTCAGAAGGCGAAATGCGGCCGGTCTGCCCTTGGGTGTTCCCATCGCCTGCTCGATGACCATGAATTGGCCGGGAAGCATTCGCAATCCGGACAACCTGTTTGCATCGAATTCGAGTTGCTGCCTGACGCCAGCCGCGACTTCGCACCCTTGCGCCAGCATCGTATCGACGACAGCCGGCGAGGTCGCCGCTCTCACGAGCGTCGCATTATGAAGCACGCGCGTGAGGTAGAGATCGTACGCGCTACCGTTGCCAACGACGACACGGGTGCCGATTGCGTCTACCTCGTCATTCGACCGGATAGGAGAGACCTCGGGCACGAGATAGGCCCCCTCGATCAGGACGTAAGGGCGAGTCTGGTCTATTGCTTTGCCACGCACGGGGTCGCGAGCGACGAACGCAACGTCCCACTCGCCGCGCTCGCAGCCCGTCACCACGTCGCCGGCTGAATCGTACAAGACGAGTTGGAGCGAAACGTCAAGCAGCCCGGCCAGTTTCATGGCCAGATCAACGGAGACGCCTTTCGCTTCGCCCGATTCCGGATCACGAACGGCGAGAATCGGATTGCCGAAATTGATGGCCGCACGAAGGCACCCCGTCGGTGTCAGTTCGGCAATGCCCTGCGAAGTCGCAAACGTGCTATCCAATGTCATATATATTCTCTTGATGGCGTGCTTCATGCAATTGGGCTCGACGCGTCTGATACATCGAGCCATTCTGCCCATACCGTTACTTGACCTGATTCACGAAATCATTCGTATACGTTCTGGACAGGTCAATGTGCTTCCCCTTGATATTGGGATTGAAATCGCTCAGCACTTTGAGCACGGTTTCCGGGCCGCCTTCAGGCATCTTGCCGTCCGACGAGTACATGGGCAGCGAGGCCTTCAGTGCCTGGACATAAAGCACCTTGTTGCCACCGTAGTAATCCGCCGGCATCTTTGCGGCGATTTCGTCAGCGGAATGGGTGTGGATAAACTGCAGCGTTCTGACAAACGCTCTCGCGAGCTTCGCCGCTTCCGGTTTGTGCGCGTCCGCCCACGTGCGCTGGACATACAGACTGGAGGCAGGATAAAGCCCACCGAGCGCCGCTTTGGTGCCATCGATGCTACTCAGGTCCACCAGCACCTTCGCATCGCCACCTGCTCGAAGCAGAGACGTCGTGGGTTCGGTCGTCCACGCCACGTCGACACGCTTCTGCTTCAACGACGCAATCAGGCTATTACCCGCACCGACCGGCAACATCGAATAGTCGGTTGTCTTGAGACCGTGGCGAGCGGCCAGATACTGACCGAGAAACGTCGAGGATGAACCGAGCCCCGTCACACCCAGCGTCTTCCCCTTGATGTCGCCCATGCTTCTGATCTGACCGGCGACATCCGAGCGAACCATCTCCATGCTGCCGGGCACGAGTCCGAACACAACGATGGTTTCGATTTCCTTCCCCTTCGCCTGCAGATCGATCGCGTGATCGTAGAAGCCGACCACCGCTTGCGCGGCGCCCGCGAGCAGCTCGTTCTCGGCATCCACGCCAGCTTGCTGCGACTGGAGTTCGACGTCGAGACCTTCGTCCTTGAAGTAGCCGAGATTTTCAGCCAGCTTCGGCGGCAGATAGATCAGCTTGTTGATGCCCCCGACAAGTATCGTGATTTTTTCTGCCGCCACAGCGTTGGCTCCATGAAACGCGCACAGAGTTGCTGCGACGATGGCGCCACGACGAATGACTCGATGCATGAAATGTCTCCTCCTATTGATCGACGCCGGATGCGGCGCGTTATATCGGGGCGGTTGCGCCGCGACCTTATTCAACATTCACAGCGGACGCCGGCACCAGAACGGAACCTTCCATCAATCGGCGGGCACTTCGGCTCATGACGGCCTTGGTCACGACCCAGGTTCCGCCACGCTGCTCTGCTTCCGCGCCCACTGCCATGGTTCCTGACGGGTGGCCGAACCGGAGTTGCGATAGCGTTCTGCCGCTCACGAGGCGGTTGACGATCGTACCGGGAATGGCCCCCGCGACCGCCAGCGCGACGGCACCCGTACCCGTCATCGCATGATGAAGCTTGCCCATCGACAGAATGCGCGCGTTGATATCCACCATGTGCGGATCGACGCGCTTGCCGCTCGATGCGACGTATTCCGTCGGCATCGAGACAAACGCCAGTTTCGGCGTGTGTGGCCGCAGTGACGTCACTTCCTCAGCCGTCGCAGCCAACCCCATTCGCACGGCAGCGTGTGCGCGAATTGCCTCGCACTTGGCCAACAGCGCGGCGTTGCCGTTCACTTCCGCCTGCATCTCGTTCCCGCGCAGGCCGAGCGCTTCCGCATCGATGAATATCGCCGGATTGCCGGCATTGATCAGCGTGACCTCGAATACGCCATGACCAGGTACGTCGAGCGAGTCGATCGAACGACCGGTCGGAAACATGCCGCCTGTCACGTCCTCGCCCTCTTCAGCACCGCCCGGATCAAGGAACTCGATTCGGATCTCGGCCGAGGGAAACGTGACGCCGTCGAGCTCGAAATCACCTTCCTCGACGACTTCACCGTTCTTCATCGGCACGTGGGCGATGATTTTCGCGTTGATGTTCGCCTGCCAGATGCGCACCGTCGCCACGCCGTTCTCAGGCGCGTCGACGAGACCTTGAGCGATCGCAAAGGGGCCGACCGCCGATGTCAGATTCCCGCAATTGCCCGACCAGTCGATGACGGGGTTCTCGATGGATGCCGCGCCAAACCAGTAGTCGACATCGCAATCCGGTCGCGTCGACGGTGCCACCAGGACGACCTTGCTCGTGCTCGAGGTCGCGCCGCCCATTCCGTCGATCTGCTTGCCGTACGGGTCCGGGCTGCCAATCACCCGAAGCAGGATTGCGTCACGCCAAGCGGCGTCCGTCGGCAGGTTGTCGGCACGAAAGAAAACGCCTTTGCTGGTGCCTCCTCGCATGTAGACGGCAGGAATGCTGTACTGCCCCATGAATTACTCCTCGTTTGTCTTGAATAAGATGCAGACCGGACTGCCCGTCTCGACGACGCGGCCAGTCGGTACCGGTCGGCCCATTGCCGCATCGATGGCGTACTGGATGATCGTGTGCGAATGCTCGTTCGCGACGTACAAATAGCGACCGTCTGGGCTCAAGCAGAGAAAACGCGGACATACACCCAGTGCGGACGTCCAGTGAACGCTCTCGGGCAGCCCTGTCGCGGCGTCCAGTGCCACGGTCGCGACACTGTCGTGTCCACGATTGGTCACGTGAAGCGCGCGTCCATCCGGCGCGATCGCTATGCCGGCGGCACGGGACTGTCCGTGGAACACTGCGGGGATGATCGACACCGTGCTGAGCGGTTCGAGGTGCCCGGTCTGCGGCTCGAATGACCACGTGGTGACCGTTGAGTCGAGTTCGTTCGACACATGAATCAGCGGCAATTCCGGATGGAACACAGCATGGCGCGGCCCCGCCCCTTCGCGGCAGCGCGCGTTCCGCACGACCGGCGAACTCGCGCCCTCGGCCCAACGAACGGCGAAGACCGTGTCGAGGCCTTTGTCCGGGACGATATGCCAGTCTGTATCGAAGCGACGTGTGACGTATCGAGAGATGTGATGCGGGTGGGATCCGGTCTGCTCGATGCGATGCGGGCCTGTCTTGCCGGTCAACGAGAGCACCGGCGCAACGACCTCGCCCAGTCGGCCGTCGTCGGCAATCGCCAGCCTGCTCGCCGTCCCCGTCGCGTAACCCGCCACAACCAGCGATGTGCCATCGCGAGACAACGCGAGATGAACCGGATTGCGTCCTTCGCATGGCCGATCGTTCAGCGCCGCAATGCGTCCCGTTACCGGATCGACGCGATACGCGCTGACCGAGCTTCCGTCGCCATGCACGGCGTAGAGCACATCCTGGCGGGCGTTGAATGCCAGGAAGCTCGGGTTGACGAGCGGTTCGAGCGTCTGCAAGTGCACCCAGGTGCCGGTATCGTCTACCTCGTACACGACGATACCGGTCCCTCGCGCATTGCGCTCCCGCGTGGTACGGCAGCCCACGTACGCGAACGTGCGAGACATGATTAGGCTGCCTTGCCAATTTCGTCGGCGATCCGCGGAAGCAGGCCGCCTGCATTGAAGATTTCCGCTTCCTCCTCCGTATCGATGCGACATTGGACCGGCACGCTGGCGACTTCCCCGTTCTTGCGCGTGATCCGCAGCAACAGCGGCATCGACGGCGCGACCGGACCACTCAGCCCGTCGATCGCGAATACTTCGGAGCCGTCGATCCGCAACGTCATCCGGTCGGTTCCATCGGGAAACTCGAGCGGCAACACGCCCATGCCGACCAGGTTCGAACGATGAATGCGCTCGAAATTCTCGCAGACGACTGCACGCACGCCGATCAGCCGCACGCCCTTCGCCGCCCAGTCACGTGACGATCCCGACCCGTAATTCTTGCCCGCAATCACGATCAGCTCCTGGCCACGCTCCATGTACTTTTCGGCCGCGTCGAACAGGCGCATCGTCGTGCCCTCCGGTTCCATCCGGGTAATCGACCCTTCCTGGCCGCCGGCCATCTCATTGTGCAGGCGGTTGTTCGCGAACGTCGCGCGAATTGCCACCTGGTGGTCACCACGGCGGGTGCCGTACGAATTGAACTCGGCGGGACTCACGTCATGCGCGATCAGGTACTCACCGGCTGCACTCTCCGGCAGAATCGCGCCCGACGGCGACAGATCATCGGTCGTCACGTTGTCGCCAAACACGCCGATGGCACGCATTCCGTCGAAACGAGCCGGTTGGGTCAGGCTCGGCTGCCAATATGGCGGACGGCGGATGTAGTTGCTGTTTTCACGCCAGGGGAAGCGTGCAGGAACGGCACCGGCTCCATCGAGCTGCTCGGTCTTGCGGAACATTTCCGCATAGATACGCAGATACTGCTCGCCATGGAGGCTTGCATTGAGCAAGCTGTCGATCTCGTCGTCGCTTGGCCACAGGTCTTTCAGATAGACCGGATTGCCTGATCGGTCGGTTCCGATGACACCGTTCTCGATGTCAACGTTGATCGTCCCGGCAATCGCGTAAGCGACCACCAGCGGCGGGGAAGCAAGAAACGCCTCCTTGACGCGAGGATGAATGCGGCCGTTGAAGTTTCTGTTACCCGACAGCACCGCAACGGCATGCACGTTACGGCTGACGATGTCGTCCTCGATCTCCTTCGGCAACGGTCCCGACATCCCGTTGCACGACGTGCAGCCGAACCCGATGATGCCGAAGCCGAGCGTCTCGAGGGGCGCCATCAGATCCGCCTCGCGCAGATAGCGCTCCACCGGCTTCGATCCCGGAGCAAGAGACGTCTTGACCCATGGCTTGCGCTCGAGTCCCAGCTCGACCGCTTTGCGGGCCACCAATCCTGCCGCGATCATGTTGCGCGGATTGGACGTGTTCGTGCAACTCGTGATGGCAGCGATGACGACCGCACCATCGTCGAGCGGCGTCGCCGAAGACGACGTGTGCAACCCAGCGGGCTTTGCGTCCGTTCGAGCGATGCCTTTCGAGACGAGGCTCGCGAGCGGCACGCGATCGTGCGGGTTCGACGGCCCCGCGAGCGCGCGTCCGACCGCCGACAGATCGAACGAAAGAACACGATCGTATTCGGCGTCCGCGAAATCGTCCGCCCACAGCCCTTGCGCCTTCGCATAGCTTTCCGTCAGCGCGATCTGGGTATCGGAGCGCCCGGTCAGACGCATGAAGTCCAGCGTCTTTTCGTCGATGGCGAAGATTGCGGCCGTTGCACCAAATTCCGGCGCCATGTTCGAGATCGTTGCACGATCGCTCAGTGTCATTGCGCGGGCGCCTGCACCGTAGAACTCGATGATCGTACCGACGACCTTCTGCTTGCGCAGGAATTCCGTAATGGCGAGCACCAGGTCGGTCGCTGTCACGCCCGGTTGGCGGAATCCATTCAGTTCCACCCCGACAATGGTCGGCAGCCGCAGCCACACCGCGCGCCCGAGCATGACGGATTCGGCCTCGATACCGCCGACTCCCCAGCCCAGCACGCCGATCGCGTTGATCATCGTCGTGTGGCTGTCCGTCCCCACAAGCGTATCGGGAAATGCCACGCCATCCTGCAGTTGAATGACCGGCGACAGATATTCGATGTTGACCTGATGCAGGATGCCGTTGCCGGGCATCAACACGTCGAGATTTGAAAACGCCTGCTTGCACCAGGCCAGGAATTCGAAGCGTTCGGCGTTCTTCGTTTGCTCGATCGCCATATTCTTGGCCATCGCGTCCGGATCGTGCCCGGCGACCTCCACGTTCAACGAGTGGTCGACGACCAGATGTGTCGCCACGACCGGATTGATGGTCGCCGGGTCTCCGCCTGCTTCCGCAATCGCGTCGCGCATGCCGGCGAGGTCCACCAACGCCGGCGTGCCGAGCAGGTCCTGCAATACGACCCGAGCCGGATAGTACGGAAAGTCGACGTCGTGGCGACGCTCGGACAATGCCTGAAGGTAGCGGCCAGCCTCCGAGGCGGGCTGCCTGCGAATGATGTTTTCGGCGAACACTCGGACGCAGTAAGGCATGCGTGCAAAGGAAGCCGGATCAACGGACTGCATCGCGTCGGCGACGCTGACGTATTCGACAGACTGGTGAGGAAGCGTACGGGACATCGGGGTTTTCTCCAGGGCAATGCTCAGCGGCTTGCGTTTCGATGAAGTGCATTCTATGATCATAAAACGCAATATGCAAATGCAGTCTCGCCTGGGAATTACCCTGACCTCAGGACGTCGCCCAGTCACCGATGGGAGCAGCCAATGGCAAAATCACAACCCGGCTTTTCAGTTGCACCGCCGCATCCGGCGGTCGTGAACGGTCATTTGCTGCCCCCAATCGACATGGAACCGTCCACAGAATCGCCCGCCACCCCACTTACGCCGCTTCAGACTCGCGTCGCACGGGAAATCCTGGCCCTAGCCAGGCGCGAGGATCTCGCCATCGGCGACCGGCTGGCGGAATCGATCCTCGCCGAGAAGATCGGCACGTCCCGCACGCCCGTCAACGTTGCCCTGCATCACCTGGTTTCGCTCGGTGTGATCTATTACGACCCGAATCGCGGCTTCTTCATGGCCAAGCCTGCGCGAGACGTGACGGATGTCGCCGCGCAGTTCTTCAACGAGCCGGACGATCCGCTTTACTTGAAGATCGCGGAGGACCGCCTCGCGCATTGCCTGCCCGACGTCGTGACCGAAGCCGACCTGATGCGCCAGTACAACGTGTCGCGCAGCGAGCTGCGCCGGGTGCTGTCGCGTATGCAGGAAGAGGGCTGGATCGAGCGGCAAGTCGGTCACGGCTGGCAGTTCATGCCGATGATCGATTCCGTGGAAGCGTACGAAGAGAGCTATCTGTTCCGTGCCGCGATCGAGCCGACCGGTGTCATGTCGCCGACTTTCAGCGCGAACCGTGTCGAACTGGAGGAGCTTCGCCGCCGTCAGCGCTTCATTGCCGAAGGCGGCTACCTCACCATGAATTCGGTAGAACTGTTCGAAGCAAACAGCGAGTTCCACGAAACGATTGCGAAATGGTCCGGCAACCGGTTCATTGCGCAATCGGTCCGCCGAATGGATCGGCTGCGCCGCCTCGTCGAGTACCGACAGGCCAGAGCCCGCAAGCCCAGGCAGGAACAGGCCCTTGAACACCTCGCGATACTCGACGCAATCGCCCAGCACGATCTGCTGCGCGCGGCGGCGCTGTTGCGCGACCATATCGAGGGCGCTCGACGCGCCAAGGTTCACGCACAGGAGGTCTTCACACCGCGGACGTAATTTTCCTTGCCCTTCTCGCGGTCCTCATCGACCGCTTTTTTATCACCCGTATTGCATTTTGTTATCACAAAATGCTTAAAAGAGAACCCTGAGCCACTCCGGCGTCCGAGGTTCCGAAACATTGGAGACAAGCATGCCCTACCGCCGAGGCTGGATAGCCGTCTTTCTCTTTTCCCTGTCCATGATCAATTACATGGACCGTATCGCGCTCTCGATTGCAGCCAGACCGATCGCGAGCGAATTCAAGCTGACGGCTGTCGGCATGGGATATCTGTTTTCGTCGTTCATCTGGAGTTATGCGTTGTTCCTGCTTCCGATGGGCTTTCTGATCGACCGCTTCGGCACCAAGCGCATGGCGGGAATCGGAATCTTCGTGTGGTCTGCCGCAACGGCGCTGACAGGCGCGGCAACAAGCTTCGTGACGCTCATGGCCGCACGCCTGGTGATGGGCGCTGGAGAATCCACCAGCAACCCCGCAGGCGCGAAGGTCATTCGCCAATGGATACCGGCCAACGAGCGCGGCATGGTGACGGCAATGTTCAACAGCGGTTCATATGCCGGTCCGGCCATTTGTTCCGTGTTGCTGGGTACGCTCGTCTCACTCTTCGGCTGGAGAGTCTCGTTCGTCATCGCCGGGGGGATCGGCTTTGCGTGGCTCGCCGCATGGCTCATGTTCTTCGACGCTCCGGAGAAGGTGCGCTGGCTGAGCGGGGAAGAGCGCGAAAAGATCGTGCGCGAGCGCGACGCGAAGCTCGTCGGTACGGATAGCTGCGCGGCAGAGACAACCGGCCTCCTGGCGCTGATGCGCTCCCCGACCCTCTGGGGGCTCGCCATCACGCAAGGCTGCAACGTCTATACGCAATATCTCTTTCTGACCTGGCTACCCAGCTATCTGCAGACAACCCGACATTTGGACCTGACGCATACGGGCTTCTTCGCGGCGGTTCCCTATGCCGCGTCCGTCGTCCTGTGTATCCTGGCCGGTCGACTGAGTGATCACTACCTGAAGAAAGGAGGAGTCGGCACCGGTCGTCGTCGCAACGCCGTTGCGCTTGCGATGCTCACCGGCTCAGCGATTCTTGCCGTGCCTTTCACGTCGAACCTCGCGACACTGCTTGTTGTATTTTCGATCACGCTAACCGGTATCGCATCAACGACCTCGCTGAACTTCGCGTTGTTGAACGATCTGCTTCCCAGTTCTCGCGACATCGCGAAGGCGATGGCGTTCGTGGTCATCGGCGGCAATGTCTTTGGCATGGTGGCGCCGATCGCGACCGGCTATGTGATCAATACCACGGGCAGCTATAACTGGGCGTTCGGCATTGCGGGCCTGCTGTTGCTCGCAGGCGCGACAGTGGTCTTGACAATGACACGTTCACCGATGGTTCGTAGTCGACGCGCAGCGAACACTCATGTTGCGGCATGACGCTGTTTTGCGCGTTGGTTCTCCTTTTGGGAAAGCGAGAGCGAGCATCCGATCGCCATGCGCGTCGAACGTTCGTCGAGCTGACGATACGTGACGACACGGTCGCGGTGGATCACGGCGGGCGGGCTGCCCCAGTAACGGGACGAGGTCGTGGTCAGCGATGCGTCTGAGGCCCTCACTTTCGAACCGGGAAGAGAAGACACCGGCATGGCCCCCGTTCACGGGGCACCTTTACCGCCCGCCATCCGCATGGACGGCCGTCAATGCATGCCACCAGTTGCCAGAAGAATTTCCCCCGTCATCCAACGAGCCTGATCGGAAGCAAGGAAGACAGCAATGTCTGCGACGTCGTCGGGCTGTCCCGCACGCCCGAGGACCGTTCTGGCAATCATGTCGGCTTCAGCATCGGAACCGGGAAAGCCGGCGCTGAGTGTCCCCTCAGTCACCACATAGCCCGGGTTGATCGAGTTCACGCGAATTTTTCGCGAACCCAGCTCTTGAGCCAGAACACCGGTAACCGCATCGACTGCGGCCTTGGTGCCTGTGTAAATCACGCTCCCCGCTCGCGGGACGTGAGACGCGGCAGACCCAATGTTGATGATGCTCGCGCCCTCGGCGAGATGCTTCACTGCAGCCTTCGTTACCAATAAAAGTCCAAGTACGTTGGTATTGAACTGACGGTGGAACTCCGCTTCCGACACCTCTTCTATAGGGCCAAACGCATAGACTCCGGAATTGTTCACCAAGATATCGAGGCGCCCGAATTCATCGATGGCTGTCCGGACCAGATTGGCCGCATCGGTTTCTCTGGATACATCTCCTGCGACGGCCACTGCTTTTCCGCCCTGCCCAGTGATTTCGTCCACCACGGCATCCGCGCCAGACTTACTGGATGCATAGGCCACGACTACTGCAGCGCCATGCGCTGCGAACGCCTTGGCTATTGCAGCTCCGATTCCCTTGGACGCACCGGTTACCAGCGCGACCTTTCCTTCAAGACTAGCCATACTTTCCTCACGAGTTGAATGCTGCACCGTCAAGCTGCGCGAGCGCATAGCGCCCGGCAACTCCGTATGGGTTGCCTAGCGTTTCCAGTATCTCGACGTGGTTATAGCCTCGTCCGATGGCCAGACCCGCAGGCTTGCCCACTTTCCGAACGGCCGCCGCAAAATCGTCGCTTTGCCGCACGAACTCGGGCGTCTCGAGCGTTCCGTGCACCAACACCAGCGGTGCCCGCAATTGATCGAGATGGCGCTGAGGGCTCAGACGCGCCTCCGCCTCGTCGGTAAACTTCACGTATTTGCTCCGTGACGACAGGCGCACCGGCTTCAGATCGTATATCCCGCTGACTAGCGTCGCGGCTTTGATGAAATCCCCCGGCAGCCGGAAGTCCCTCTCCCAGTTCGTGGTGAGTGCAACAGCCGCCAGGTGCGCCCCCGAAGAGTGACCGGACAGATAGATCCGGTCAGGGTCGCCGCCAAACGATGCTGCGTTCCTGTAAACCCACTCCAGGCATCGATTGACCTGCTCGGACATCTGCATCAGGTTTCCCCCGGCCTCGATCACGTTGATGAAATCCGGAGCAATAAAATGCACGCCTCGCTTTACGAACATCTCGGCAATGAAACTGAACTGACTTGCCGAGCCGGCGCGCCAGGCACCTCCGTGAACAAAAACGTGAATCGGAGCCTTTTGCGCATCCGCGGGATACAAGTCCAGTGTTTCAACAGACGTCGGCCCGTACCGAAGTTTTCTCGGCGCGCCCAGCCGGGTACGCGTATCTTCGCTGTTGGTTTCCCAACGTTTGATCACGGTGTCCAGGTTGGGGGCATAAGCCGCCTGGTCATAAGCCCTGTCCAACGATGCCTGATCGAAATTCAGCCACACGGGCTTGCCATGCTGTGCACTCTGTTGGGCGCCAACTTTACTCGCAAGCGCGGCGGCCGTTGCCGCGATAGCGCCCGATAAAACCCGCCTGCGGCCCGCATCGACAAATCTCCGCATCTCCCCTCCCATGGTGACGAACATGCACGGCAACTGCTTGCTTTTTCTGGGCTGGACAGTCCTGGGCAACAGCGCTCCCGCCTATAGGCGGACAAACGCCTCGTGCTGTCACAATTCCCGGTACGTACGGCGATGCAACCCATATTTTGGACGTACACGTACTATAAGCGAGTGTAGGTGGACGGGTACTCCGACGTCAAGATACCGGCTCGATGCATGGCGCGTATCAGTGCTCTCCGCAGATCGCGACACATCGTCACGACCCGCAGGGAAGGCGAAAAGCGGAGGCAAGGGCACGATCTTGGACCAGTCCAACTCCGCGGGCAGCCAGAGTCGTGGCAGTCAGTACGGTCACAGACGCTTCGTTCATCTTCCCTGAAGCGAAGTGGTTTCAATAGCTGCCACGACGAGAGCCGATCGTGTCACAACTGACCTGTCACGGTCACTGCTGTACTCAACGCATTGGTGTCACGCGACGATGAACCGGCGATCATGCGATAGGTCCCGCTATTCAACTTCCACGCATGCTTCGACGCGTCCCAAGTCGACAACAATTGAGACGGCACGGTAATGCTCACTTGCCGTGACTGCCCGGGTTGGAGCGAAACTTTCTGCCAGCCGACAAGTCGCTGAGGCGGCTCACCAAGCCCGGCGGGTAACACTGCATAGACCTGCGCGGTTTCAGATCCGCCACGAGCGCCGCTGTTCAGAACAGAGAACGTAACGGTCACCTTGCCGACGCCGTCTACCTTCGCGCTCAATGCGGAATAGGCAAACGTCGTGTAGGACAAGCCAAACCCGAACGGAAACAGCGGACGGATTTGCTTCGCGTCGTACCAGCGGTATCCAATCAGCAGGCCTTCGCTATAGTCGACGTTCAGATTCGTTGCGGAAATCGTCGGCTGCGGCAGGTCGGACTCCTGCATCGGGAATGTGATCGGCAACTTGCCTGACGGATTGACATCGCCGAACAGCAGATCGGCAATCGCTTGCCCACCTTGCACGCCCGGGTACCAGGTTTCCAGCACGCCATGCACTTCGGCAAGCCACGGCATCACGACAGGGCTCCCGTTTTCGAGAACCACTACCACGCGTTTCGCCTTTGCCGCGACGGCCGTGATCAGCGCATTCTGATCGTAGCTTTGGTTAGCTGGGTCTGCCGCCTTGTTCGGCAAACTGAGGTTCGGCAAGTCGGTGTCTTCGTGCTCGAATTGGGTCGCGAACACGATCGCGACATCCGCCTGTGCGGCGGCATCGGCTGCCGCGTTTGCATCCGTGCCATCAAAGTATGTAACTTGCGCGTTAGGCGCTTTCTGCCGGATCGTCGCGAGCGGTGCCGACTTGTACCAGTTTGCACAGCTGCTGTCGAATGCATTGGCGGGCTTGCAAGTGGTGACTGCATTGCCGTCGACCGGAGGAACGGTACCGGAGCCGCCACCCGACATCACACCGACATCCGCATGCCCACCGATTAGCACGATTGAGGACAGACTGTTCGAGGCAAGAGGAAGTACCGGCTGAACGGAACCGGACGGCGCGGCGTTTTTCAGCAACACCGCGGATTGCTGTGCAACCCGCAAGGCAAGCGCATTGCCTGCAGCCTGATCAATCGTGCCGCCTGGCGTCGGCGGCGAGTCGAAAACCCCGTATCGGATCATCGTGCGCAATTTTCGATGAACCATATCGTTCAAGCGCGTCATAGGCACCGTGCCTGCGGTCACCGCGGCTTTCAACGCGGAACTGAAGTACGGAGTTAGCGTAAAGCCCGGGATGCCGGTGGGACGATCGCCAATATCGCCCGGCTCTTCTTCGTCGAGACCCGCGAGTGCGGCCGCGACCGTGCTGTGGTTTCCGGCCCAATCCGACTGTACGACGCCCTCGAATCGCCATTCGTTCTTCAGCACATCGGTCAACAAATACGCGTTCTCGCACGAATAGGTACCGTTCACCAGGTTGTATCCGCACATGACATTCCCGGGCCGACCTTGCTTGACTCCGATTTCGAACGCAAGCAATTCCGTTTCACGCATTGTCCGTTCGTCGACGATCGAGTTGCTCGTCGTCCTGTTCGTCTCCTGGCCGTTCATCGCAAAGTGCTTGATCGTCGCGATAACGTTGCGCGACTGCGTCCCCGTGGTTCGTGCCGCGCTCATCGTACCGCTCAGAACCGGATCTTCGCCCATGTACTCGAATGTGCGGCCTCCGCGCGGCTCGCGCGCCAGGTTGACACCGCCACCGAGGCCCTCTGCATAGCCGAGCGTGCGGAGTTCCGTCGCAATGCGCGCGCCGTACTCGTCTGCGAGGTCGGTATCCCAGCTCGCGGCCAGAGCAATTGGCGCAGGCAGTGCAGTTGCGCCGGCATCGCGCACGTTGACGCCGCCGGTCGAATCGGCCATTGCGAATGCCGGAATTCCGAGTCGCGGGATACCGGGGATGTACCCAGCGCCATTGATCCCCGGCGGAAACGGTCCGCCAAAGCTCGCAAATGGATCGCCCGTGCCGTGCACCAGTTGAATCTTCTCGTCCGTCGTCATCTGAGCGACGAGCGCAGCAGCACGCGCGTCAGCAACAGAGTCGGGATCGCTGGGCCCGACGATGTCATCTCCACCACATGCCGACACGATCACTGCAGCGGCGCCGCACAAGACCAGGGTTGCAACGAGACCCGGTAAATGCTTCTTCTTCATTCTGTCCTCGACTAGTAAATTTTTAACATCACGAATCAAATGAGACTAGATAGCCGTGAAATGAAAGCTGGTACGAATGCGATTGCGCAGAGGTGCCAGAAGGCGCGCGTAGCACGACTGGAAGCGTCCCTGGTGCGGGCGGTGTCAAATGCGGGTCGACTGGTGACAAGCGTGCGAGGCCCTTCGCCTGCCGCGCGGCAAACCCGTTGACACCGTGTCGCGCGAAGTCGGTGTGACCCTCGCCGAGGGTGATGAAGCACTTGCCGGCATGGAAGCACGCCGGAAAACACGTGCCACCGATCCGCTCCAAGCACGGCTCGATGACGCTGTGCGACGCGTTGACGAGCTGTCTATGGATGTTCGAGATCCTGCGCAGAGAGCACGAACTTCAGCCCCGTCGCCCTCTGCTCGCTTGGATATCCTCGAAACAAGCCGAGACGTCTCCGTCAACGCAGGCAACAGGATCAGAAAATGTGTCGCATGCCGACCCGCAGCGCCAGTTGGTTCCGTCCGGACGAAGGACCGAACAATGTGATTTGCGCTTGCGCGCCGTTGCCTGACGTGCGCTGGAACGCAGCAGTCGCGTATATGTCCGTTCGCTTGGATAGGGAATAATCGAACGTCGTATTGACCTGCTGCGCCTTGTTTCCATTAAGTACCGCGTTTCCGTCCATGAACTGATAAGCCACTTCGATACGCAGGAACGGGTTGACGGGATACATGCCACCGACCTCGTACACATTCACGGCTCCGCCAGTTGCCGTATTTCTCGTATTTGTATAGAGAAGGTCCACATAGGCCGGCCCGACAAACACACCGCCACCGAGGCCAAAGGTCCGGATGCCAGAATTCCCGTTGTTCATGGTCGGGTAACGGACATACGTGTAGGCAGCGTCAAGATTGAACAGACTATTGCCATAGTCGATACCGAAGCTCTGCGAGCTATTTTGCGAGAATGCGCCCGCAACGCCGCCGAACCCGTACATGGCTCCAAAGCTGAATCCCTTGATATCCGGGCTCTCGTACTTGATCGCATTGGCGAGACGTTGACCGGAGACGCGGTCAAAATCGAAGCCGCCGGCCGGCAGGTTGGGAACGTTCAACGCGTTGAAGGGTCCTTGCCGGAGGTTCTGAAGGGTAATGACTGGGAACGCTGGGCCGTAACGCCGAATCGCCAGCGACGTGAACATGAAGTCGTACTGATTACCCAGCGTTACGCGGCCCCATTTTTCGTCTGCCAGTGCCAAATAAGTCAGTCGACCGAACGTGTTTCCGATCGATGCGCCCGTGCCCTCGTTGAATTGCCCTTCGATCACGAACGTTGCCGCCAACCCTCCGCCCAGGTCTTCCTTGCCGCGAAATCCGAACAAGTTCGGCGCCATCACACCACTACCGAAAGAGAACTGCCTGTTCCCTCCGACGTTGCTGACGTAATCGAGGCCTGTATCCAGCACCCCGTATATTTCGACGCTGCTTTGCGCATGTGCAGCGATCGACACGCATCCGAACGATGCTGCAACCGCAACAGTCAACGCAGCCGTCCTGCACTTGATTGCCTCCCCCTTCATCCCTGCTCTCCTCTCGCCGATCAAGATTGAACTTCGATAGCTGCACCCGATGGTCTGTCGTCTATGACCGGGCACGACTCGATCATCAAAGTCCAAAAGTCGTCCAGCCATCCAATTTCTGCACGATTAATCCGAATGACGAAGATGAGTACACCTACATCATTGCCGTCGAACTGAATTTTCTTGTCACTGCAATTGGGGCGCCGGACGACGCAGCGTGATCGCGGTATGAGAGATATCGGGGATGCTTGACGTCGGAATGTCGTCTGACTCGAGATCACGAACTTACGATACGAGATGGAGCGCGTGCATGTCTGGTTTCGGCGACGGTTCCACTTCGTACCGGAAATCGACGCCGAGGGGGCGATAGCGCACGAGGACTGCGAGTCCGGGATTGATATCCCAGGAGCGAGGAGTAGATGCACGGCAAAGAATTCGGGGGCACCGACCCAACCGTGCCCCCCCCCCACAAACCAGCTAAGTGCTTAACGCGCCACCAGCGCGAGCACCCGGCACGGGCTACCCGAACCGCGCTTGATCTTCAGCGGTGGCGTAATCAGCATCGATCCGGTGGGCGGCAAACGGTCCAGGTTCGCCAGGCTAGACAGGCCGAACTTGTTGCTGCCGTGCATCGTATGGTGACACGGGAACGGCTTCGCAAACGCGTAGGCCTGCCCGGCGTCGGTGCCGACGGGTTCCGTACCAAAACCGATTACATCGCGCTCCTTGGCCAAAAATTCCGGCAGATCCTCCGCCGGCCCAGGCGAATGGCCACCGTCCTCCCGCGTATTCAAGAAGCCCTCGGTCAAATTGCGCGACGACCAGCCCGTGCGCATCAGCACCCATGCACCGGCAGGAATTCGTCCGTGGACCTTCTCCCATGCCTCGACATCGGCAACGGTCAACAGGAAATCCTCATTTTCCTTCACCCGGTCCGAGACATCGATCACACACGCCGGCGCGATGAATTTCTGCACCGAGATGGTGTCCGTCGCACCGTCCGGGTAGTCCTTGCCCGTGATCCAGTGCACCGGCGCATCGAAGTGCGTACCGGTGTGTTCGCCGCACGAGAAGTTGTTCCAATACCAGTTCGGCCCGCGCTCGTCGAAGTTCGAGATCTCATCCAGGCGGAACGGAGCCGTCTGACCGTATTGCGGCGGCAGCCCGATGATCGGCGTGCGCGCCTGCAGGGTATGGCTCAAGTCGATGACCTCGATCGTACCCTGTGCGATCGCTTCTGAAAACTGCTGCAGGATTTTGCTCATACGTAGTACTCCTTCACTCTCTCTTTGTTACGACTTGAAAATCAGTTCCGACGTAGCCGTCGATGGTGCGCCCAACGCCTCATCGAGCAGCGCAATGCCGCGCGCCGGCTCATGGCCTCGTCGAGCATAAAACGCGCTGGCCGCGTCAACTGCAATGCGCTGCCGCGATATCGCTTCGCGAACGATCCCGGTCAGAGCATCGCCGCTGCTGGTCGACTCACCCGGTTCGGCTTGAGGACCGTCAGGCGCAATGCGGGATAAACCACGATGCAAATCGCAACGGTCGTGATGGCTTCCACGGGAATGATCTGTGCGAGCAGATAGTGCGAGGTGATCACCGCGACGATCAGTGTGACGACCCCTGCCCAATTGACGTTCTCCGCCGGTGCCCTCAAATCCAGCTCTTCCTTCGAGACACGCCTGACGATGAAAAAATCAGCGACGACAATGCCCGCAAACGCCGTCGTCAGCACCCCGAGGATCGTGATCCAGGAATTGACCAGCGCAAGAATTTTCCCATAGAGCATCAGCAATCCAATGATGTTGGCAAGAACCACGAACGTCAGTCGACCTGGCCTGAAATTTAGTACATCGAAAAGATTGGAAAGCGACAAGGACGCACTGTACGTGTTCAGCACCTGCGTCTTGCCCTGTGCAAGGACCATCAGCAAAGCCCCCATCACACCACCGAAGACCACGAATGCGGCGGTAATGCTGTCCGGGCTTTGCAGCGACGCGTGCATCGCGGCCTCCCTTGTCATACCGGCCGTATGCATGTAGAAATCCACGAGTGAAGGGATACCCGCGTACATGATCACACCGCCGAGTACGAGCATCAGCACATCCATTGACAGATTGCCCAGCAACGCAGCGATTCCAATGTCTCGCGACCGGCGAGCATATCGACCCAGATCGGCATCAACCAACGCAAGCGCGCCCGCGGATCCGATCAAGACGTTCACCGCGAAGATGAACTTTTGCATGTCGCTGCCTGCACCCATGGCCTTGAGCGTGTCGACCGGAAATTGCGATCCGAACGAGAACAGGTCGGCTGCAGAGTGCGGACTACTGGAAATGACCACTTCCATGATGTAGGCCAGCACGATCAGTGACAGAATCAGAGCGATCGACGAGACCCGAGCAACGAGCTTGAATCCATATGCCGTGAGGAACACCCAGAGGATCGTCATCAAGCCATAAATGACGATTCTGGCAGTGAGCGTATCCGCGATCCCCAGGTAGAAGATGAATCCCTCGTACAACAGCGCATTCTCGAGCGCCAGAAATCCGATGATCATGAACGCAAAAATCAGCGAAGAGACGATCGACCCTCTGCGACCGAACCCGAAGTAACGGGACATGACGGTGCTGGAAAGGCCCGATCGATATGCGACGTGGCCGCACGCCCAGCCAAGCAGCGCACCGACAATGGTCACAAGAACACCGGCGAGCAAGCCGATCTTGATACCGGCTACGAACGTAACCAACGCGCCAAAAAATAGTTGAACGAGGGATACGACGATGCCAGCCGTACTCCAGGTCAAAGACAACCATCCTTGCCGAGCATCGTCCGGCACGGGCTCCAGTGCGTGGTCCTCCATCTTCACGCTCAAACTTTCTTCCTTCATCTCTCGCTCCTGTTGATACTGCTAGTCACTCGCTGGCCCGGTGGCTCGAAGGTCACACCCAACATATATGTACGTATACGTACTATATGAAAAGTAGTCGGCCGATTTAATACTGTCTATAGGGGAAACCACAATTCGGATCAAACGACGTTAAACGGCAATCCCATCATGCTCATATTGGCTGCCTCCGTCGCTCAACTTGGTCGAAGTTGATTCCGCTTAAAAATCAAATCCTTCGCATTCCTATTCACAACATCGAGCGTTGTGCACACAATATGCCCCACCGCTCAATCGCAGAGCGTTACCCGGCGCCGTCCACAAACAGCATTGTCGACAAGGTAGTCATCTCGCGTCGGCGCGATCATGGCGTCTTCACCCGCGGATAGTCCATTGCGCTGCTTTTTCTTCGAGCACGGTAAGCGGCTCTTCAACAAAAGCGAGGCCGGTCGCATGCACGAAGGTAATGTCTTTGATACCAATCACGCCCAACACGGTGGTCAGGTAAGGGCGAAAGAAATCCGGTTGGCGAGGCGGCTCGTGGAACATCGCGCCGCCGGACGTAACCGCGATATACGTGGGGCGATCGCGCAACAAACCCACCTTGCCTTTTTCCGTTGCCACGAACGTTACGTCGCGGCGAACGACAAGGTCGATCCAGGTCTTGAGTGCGGCTGGCACCGTGAAGTTATGCACCGGGGTCGAGATCCACAGTACGTCCGCTGCGTCGAGTTCCTGAATCAGTTGATCGGAAACAGCAAGCGCCGCGCCATACCGCTCTCTTGCCTCCGCGGCAGGTAAAAGCAGGGATTCGGCATATTCGGCTGTAAGAGGCGGCAGCGGCTCGGTGCCGATCTTGCGCCGTGTCACCCGAATGTTTCGTCCGGTGCGGGCCATCAACGTAGGCAACAAATGCTCGGTGAAGTACCGGCTTGTCGAGTTGTCGTTCCGCGGGCTGCAATCAAGCAGAAGCAAATTTGTAGCGTTCATCAGTCAATCCGTGCTGAATCAAAACGGCGTTCAGGCTGACCGCGATTGAAGGCGATACACGCCGCGCGCTTCGCCTGTTCGGTGGCAGCCAGTACCGCTGGTGATACCGACGACCTGCATCAACGGGCGAGCGTATTCGCCCCTGCCTTCGCAATCCGGGCGTCTTCGCCAGGCTTGACACCCGAGACGCCAATGGCTCCCACCACCTGCCCGTCGACAACGACCGGAACTCCACCCTCCAGCGTCGCGACGAGAGGCGCACTGACAAATGCCGTTCTGCCGGCGTTGATCATTTCCTCGTACATCCGCGACTCGCGGCGCCCGAGCGCCGACGTACGCGCTTTGCCAATCGCCATTTCGGCGGCGATCGGCGCGCAATCGTCGAGCCGAAGCAAACCAAGCAGATGACCGCCATCATCGACCACGGCGATCGCTACCGGCCATTGGTTCAATTCGGCCTCTGCACGTGCCGCATCCATGATTCGTTCAACTTCTGCAACGGTCAAAACAGACTTTCTTTGCACCTTCGTTTCTCTCCAGTTGTTTCAGCGCCTCGACACTACGCCGTGGAACGGTATGGGGTGGATAGGCGTGAAAATGACATCGAACACGGGACCCGCTTGAGCCTATCGTCCGGCGACACAAATCGCGCCGCCATCCGGTTTCGGCAACATAAATCCCGTGAGCGAAAGAAAGATTCGGTAGCCCGCGTCACCAGCAACAATTGGCTGGGTATTGACGGGGCTACCTCGCCAGAGGGGCGCACAACGCCCTCGGGGCGCGACCGCGCTGGACGAGATGGCGTGTCGCGTTACAACCCATTCACGGAAGGCGTGCGAGCGCTGCGTCGAGTCCGGCGGACTCCTCGGGGAAAGTGATGCCCAGTTCACCGCGAAGGACGCTGCGCAGTTCCCGGACATCCGACAACTCCCGCTTGTGCGTTCCGGTTTGCTGATCGTGGATATGCAGCGTGCGGTTGAAAAGCCCGATACGCCTGCCCGGTGCAAGGCGCGCGCCAAGCAGGTTGCTCACGAACAGCGAGTTCGGATATGTCGACACGAAGTAATTCGACATTTCGTAGTCGACCGGGTACTGCGGGTCGAAATCGAAGCGGTACACCGGCTTCCACTGATCCTCGACCTGGACCTGCAGCACGAAGGCCGGCAAGCCTGCACGATCGACGCCGGCCTCGAAGGGAGAATCCTGAATCCTGAATACGCCGTGCGGTGTCGCCTGTTCGAGATTCGTCTGCAGCAAGAGCGGGGCGGACAGCGTCATCCCGCCGAAGCCGACATCGGCCAGATAGCGCTCCCCATCTATCTCGACAAGCAAAAACATGTGCGTACGCGGCGGCATGCCGAGTGACGCGTCATGACCCCAGAGCACGCGCGCCGCGTAGCTTCGTACTGTATAACCCAGGTGTCCGAGCACGCGTCGAAAAAGCAGATTGTGCTCGAAACAGTAACCACCGCGACCGGCTTGCACCAGCTTTCGTTGGATCGACGCGAGGTCGATTCGCACCGGTCGGCCGAGCAATACGTCGAGATTTTCGAAAGGGATGGCCTCGGGATGCAACCGGTGCAGTAAACACAACGTATCGAGGGTAGGTCCCGCCGGCGGCTCGGCCGACTGATAGCCGATACGCTCGAAGTATCCGGCAAGATCGAGGGCCTCGTGCGGTTCGGTCATTGCTTGCTCCATGTCACTTGAAAACTCGTTCTCGTATGCGTCGCAAGCATGCTTTCGTTAGCCTGCGAAAGCCTCGATCTGTTCGATTCGACCATTGTGCCCCGCCGGCTCAAAGCGACCCGCGTCCTTCAGCGTATCCTGCGGGCGTACACCGAATCGACGGCGATAGTGCGACGTGAAGTGACCGTAATGCTCGAAGCCCCAACGCAACGCCACTTCCGTCAGACGAGTCGTCGACGGATCGCCTGCGGTGAGTTCGGCGTGAACGGCCTTCAGACGCAGGTCACGCAAAAACGACATCGGCGACTGACCGTGCGTCTGGCGGAACGCATAAAAGAGCGCCCTCGGACTCACTCCGACGGTACGGGCAATCTGCTCCACGGAGGTCGCCTCAGCCAGATGCGCCCGCATATAGTCCTCGGCGCGCTTGACGTAGGCCGGCCTGACTGTCCTCCGGTCGCACATGTCATTCAGGTTTTCCGACCAGTTGCTCGGCTGCGCAAGCAACAGCGTATCGATCAGCAAACGTTCCCAGCGTTCGCAATAGGCGGGGCGCGCGAGCAAGTCGGGACACGCCGCACTTACCTGAAGAATATAAGAGAGCGTAGCCAGCCACGCCTGGCCGGCTGGCCCGAAAAGGCACAATTTCGGTTGAAAGCGCAAACCTTGCCTGGGAAGCAATTCGATATGCTCCATGCACGCGCGCTCCAGCGCCTTCTGTTCTATACGGACGACGATTTGTTCCAACTCGGCCGAAAATTGCAGCCGTATCGCCTCTTGTGGCGACAGGATGGCAGCAACATCGGGACTGCCCGACACCAGCTGCTTTCCGACCGAGTAGAGCGAGGTGCCGCGCACTGGCATCTGAACCAGCGTGAAACTTTCCAGCTCGTCACAGTCAATCTGGACTTCCGCTCCGTACTGCAGATAGAAGACGCGCAAACTGCCGATCTTGAGCGAGCGCAGCGCCGCGTCGATCTCGCCGCGGCCTCCGGCAACCGACATCTCGTGCGGCTTGATTGCTTGCCCTACCAGGTCGATCACGCTTTCTCGATTCATCCTGCCTTCGAAGTGAACGCCAAAATGCTCGAAGGCGTCCCGCGTGCCGTTGTACAAACTCGGATAAGTGTTCATGACATCCTCAGCTTCCCGGAGACGGACGGAGAGCACCGCTTCCAGAGACTGCCCGGTCCGGATGTAGCTCAGAGAATGCGGTTCCCGACCGTCACAACCACATCAACGCATGCATGGGTACGTCCCATTAAGTACGTGTACGTCGTATTTTTCTTTGAATTTAATCACCGAAAATTTGAGTGTCAAGACTATCGGAAACCCTCGAAGCGCCGTTCCGCATACGCTTTGGAATCAGGTCGACGCTATGCGTCCTTCCCTGGCTGCGAAGCGGCGGCGACTGAAGACTTCGGTACACCGCCCACGCCCCAGTGTGCGGCCGGCACCTCTTGCAGGATGACCCGCACCGACTCTCTCGGTGCATCCAGCGCGGTAACGGCTGCTTCAGTCAAACCGGCGATCAACGCTGTTTTCTCTGCCGTAGTCCGGCCGTCGATGAGCATGACCTGTATCAAAGGCACAGCCCTCTCCTTGATTCGATGGTTTTCGATTTGCCTGCACGGCAGCCGGAACGACGTTCCGGCGCTTACTCCGAGGAAAACACGGGAAGGTCGAACGCAGTGACGCGCGGCGGCTGCGCGAACTTCTCGACCTCGATCAGCACCGTTTGTGCGACCGATCCTTGTCCCAACCGGGATGTGCCCTTGTCGAGCGTCACTACGTTGGGGTTTCCGTGCTTCTCGAGAGAGCAATCGGCGCTGGCGTCTTCAGGGTCGAACCATGCCCCTGTCGCAATCTGAACGACGCCGCTCATCAAATCGCCGCTCACCCGCGCCGATGCGAGAAATGCTCCCCGATCGTTATGGACGCGGACGATATCGCCGTCTTCGATACCCCGCTCGGCCGCGTCTCGCGGAGAAAGACTCAGCACCTCTCTGCCGTTGCGCTTGAACTGAACACTGACCGGGCTGGGATCGAGCTGGCTGTGGAGCTTGCCGGCGGGCTGATTCGATAGCAAATGCAGCGGAAATCTCGCTGCCTTTTCGCCTCCGAGCCATTCGGCCGGTTCCAGCCATGTCGGATGCGGAGGGCAATCTTCATACCCATATTCCGCTATTCGTTGCGAAAAGAGTTCGATCTTGCCGGAAGGCGTCTTGAGACGATGTGCCGCGGGATCGGCGCGGAAATCCGCCAATAGCGCCGGCTCCAGATACTCGTCGCAGGACGGGAACTCATACGACCCTCGCTCCCAGAACGAATCGAAATCCGGCGGCGCATAGCCCAGACCGATCGCGCGTTCACGAGCTTGTGCATACATGTGGCGCAGCCACTCCATCTCGTTGCGTCCTTCGGTATAAGCGCTCCCGAAGCCCATCCGCTCCGACAGCTCCGCAA
The DNA here is from genome assembly GCF_017104705.1 of Burkholderia sp. Se-20373. Classification (NCBI taxonomy): domain Bacteria; kingdom Pseudomonadati; phylum Pseudomonadota; class Betaproteobacteria; order Burkholderiales; family Burkholderiaceae; genus Burkholderia; species Burkholderia sp. Se-20373. Next base: position 24,592 of record NZ_JAAGPH010000012.1, read on the forward strand.
ATACATCGAAGTCGTTGCGCGACTGTGCCACGGGGGGAATCACCTGATGCATCGCGATCCAGTGACGCTGCAATTCCGTCGCAAGGATGTCGTTGCGCTCCATGGTCGTCGTCGCCGGCAACACGACGTCGGCGTATCTGGCCGGCGGGTTCCACCACGGTTCATGCACGACCACGAAGTCCGGCCGGCGCCAGGCTTGCACGAACCGGTTGAGATTCGTGTTGTGATGGAACGGGTTGCCGCCAACCGAATAGATCAGCTTGATATCGGGCATTCGGATCGTCGCCCCGTCGTATTCGAGCTCGGACCCCGGATTGAGCAGCATGTCCGCCACGCGTCCAACCGGAACGTACGCGCGTACGGGATTGGGGCCAAGAGGAAACGTCGGACGCGGAATATCCCGAGGCCGGCGGACTGCAATCCCCGCAACGGCGCCGATACCGAAGCTGAACCCGCAACCCGGCTCGCCGATCTGCCCGAGCAGACTGGCCAGCGCGATCGTCATCCATACCGGCTGCTCGCCGTGATCGGCGCGCTGGACCGACCAGGCTGTCGCAATCAGCGTCTTGTGCGCCGCCATCCTGCGAGCAAGATCGCGGATGGTGTCGGCAGCCACGCCGCAGATGCGCGAGGCCCATGCCGCATCTTTCGGCACGCCGTCGGTTTCCCCAAGCAGATAACGCCTGAACGGCTCGAATCCCTCGCAGTAGACATCGAGGAATCGCTTGTCATGCAGGTTCTCGCTCACCAGCACATGCGCAAGCCCCAGCATCATCGCCGTATCGGTGTTCGGAACGATTGGAAGCCAGTCGGCCTTCAGCAGTTCGGACACGTTGTCGCGGGCCGGGCTGATGTTGATGAACTCGACGTTCGCTTGCGCTATGCGTGCGATCCACTGCTCGGCCTCATGGACCGCGGCGCCTCCTGCGTCGATCTGCATGTTCTTGACGTGGGCGCCGCCGAACATCACGACAAGTTCCGCATGTTCGGCAATATGCACCCACGGGACCGCCATCGACGTGACGTCGGACGAGCCGATCACATACGGCGCGATGTGCATCGCCGCGCCGAAGCTGTGATTGCCCCGTTTGTCGACGTAGCCGCCGAACAGGCCCAGGAATCGCTTCAGAACGCTGGGGGAATGGTGCAGCCGCCCTGCGCTGGCCCAACCGTAGGAGCCGCCGTATATCGCTTCGTTACCGAACTCGGACTTGACTCTGCGCAGCCCGTCTTCGACCAGATCCATCGCGACGTCCCACGTGACCGGAACGAACGGTTCCGCGCCGCGCCCCGCTCGAGACGCCTCCCGGCTCTTCAAATACCCGGCGCGAACGTATGGCTGATCGATGCGCAGCGGGCTGCGCACCATCTGCGGCAGTGCCTGGATCAGTGCAGGTGGGCCCGGATCCTCGTTGAACGCAGTCACGCCCGAGATTTCACCGTCCTTCAGGTGAACGTCATAGACGCCCCAGTGCGACGCAGTCTGAATCCGCTTCGAATCGCTCATTTTCCGACTTCCGAGAGTAAGACTGGGTCAGCGAATTGCCGTGATCGCTGAATTGGATTGCGCATTCTGAAGATCGAGCGCGACGTCGACGATCATGTCTTCCTGGCCGCCGACCATCTTGCGGCGCCCGAGCTCGACGAGAATGTCCACCGTCTTCAGATCGTAGCGGGCTGCGGCAGCTTCCGCGTGGCGCAGAAAGCTCGAGTACACGCCGGCATAGCCCAACGCGAGCGTTTCGCGATCGACGCGCACCGGCCGGTCCTGCAACGGACGGACGATATCGTCCGCGGCGTCCATGAGCTTGTACAGATCGCAACCGTGGTTCCAGCCCAGACGTTCCGCTGCGGCGATGAATACCTCCAGTGGTGCATTACCTGCACCGGCGCCCATTCCCGCCAGGCTGGCATCGATACGATCGCACCCTTCCTCCACGGCAACGATGGAGTTTGCGACGCCCAGGCTGAGATTGTGGTGGGCATGGATGCCGGTTTGCGTTTCCGGTTTCAGGACATCCTTGAACGCGCGGAAGCGATCGCGTACGTCGTTCATGCTCAGGGCGCCGCCCGAATCGACCACATACACACACGAAGCGCCATAGCTCTCCATGAGCTTCGCCTGCTCCGCGAGCTTTTGCGGTGTGTTCATGTGGCTCATCATCAGGAACCCCACCGCGTCCATCCCCAGATTGCGGGCATATTCGATGTGCTGCTTCGAGACGTCGGCTTCGGTGCAGTGCGTGGCGACGCGTACCACCCGAGCGCCGGCATCATAGGCGTTGCGCAAGTCGTGCACGGTTCCGACACCGGGAATCAGCAACGTCGCGACCTTCGCGTGCTTGACCGTATCTGCCACGGCTTCGATCCACTCGACGTCGGTGTGCGCCCCAAAGCCGTAGTTGAAACTGGAACCCGACAAGCCGTCGCCGTGGGCGACTTCCAGACTGTCCACCCGCGCATCATCCAGCGCCTGCGCGATCTCGCGAACGTTCTTGATGCTGTATCGATGACGCACGGCATGGCTGCCATCGCGCAGCGTGACGTCGGAAATGTAAAGCTTCTTGCTCATGATGCGGTCCTCAGGTGGCTTCTACCAGGCGCGTCTGCGCGAAACGCTCGGCACACGCAAGCGCGGCGGAGGTCATGATGTCGAGATTGCCCGCATAAGCAGGAAGGTAGTGCGCAGCGCCTTCGACTTCCAGAAAGACCGTGGTCTTCAAGCCCGACAACTTTCCGAGGCCCGGCACGTTCAACGGGTTCGCCGCGGAGATTTCCTCGAACTGCACACGCTGCTTCAGCCGGTATCCGGGCACATAGCCCTGGACGGACTCCACCATCTCGGCGATGCTTTTCTCGATGGCCTTCGTGTCCGCCATTTCCGATAGCGTGAACACGGTGTCGCGCATGATGAGCGGCGGCTCGGCCGGGTTGAGGATGATGATGGCCTTGCCGCGCGCGGCGCCGCCGATCACCTCGATCGCCTTCGACGTGGTCTCGGTGAACTCGTCGATGTTCGCCCGCGTGCCGGGGCCGGCCGACTTGCTCGAGATCGATGCAATGATTTCGCCGTAATGCACCTTCGCCACCCGCGAGACCGCCTTCACCATCGGAATGGTGGCCTGCCCGCCGCACGTCACCATGTTGATGTTCGGCGAATCGAGATGCTCGTCGATATTGATCGCCGGAATTACGTACGGCCCGATCGCGGCCGGCGTGAGGTCGATCACCTGAACGCCCTTTGCCTGAAGCAGTTCGTTGTGACGCTTGTGCGCACCTGCCGACGTAGCATCGAACACGATGCGGATGTCGCCGAAATTGGGCATCGCGAGGAGGCCGTCGATGCCTCCGGCCGTCACCGGTACGTCGAGACGCGCCGCGCGCGCAAGACCGTCCGATTGTGGATCGATGCCGACCATGGCGCCCATTTTCAGGGACTTGCCATGACGCAGGATCTTGATCATCAAGTCGGTGCCGATGTTGCCCGACCCGATGATCGCCGCTAGAACGCGATTCGCTGACACGATATTCTTCCTTTCGCTTGTGGGAAGTACCACGGACGCGGCGCCATGCCGGCCGCCGCGAACGTCGTGGAGTCCCCCCTTCACTTCAACTGATTGGCTTGTATGCCACGACCTTCATTTCGATGACGAGATGAGGATGCGGCAGCTGATGCACGGCCACGGTCGTGCGCGTCGGCCCTTCCACATCGAAGAATTCCGAGTAGACCTGGTTGTACAGCGGGAAGTCGTTCATGTTGACCAGATAGCTGCACGCCTCGACCACATCCTTCAGGTCGGCGCCGGCGCTGCGGAGGATGTCGCGAATGTTCTGAATGACCTCTCGCGTCTGTACCTCGATATCCGGTCGTGCTCTGCCCGACGAATCGAGTTCCGCGCCAGCAATGGTGTTGTCGGCGCGCCGGGAACTCGTGCCCGATACGAACAGGAAATCCCCTGCGCGCTTGATGTGCGGATACGCCCCGAGCGGCCGGGCTTTGCCCTCCACGACCGCCGCGCGCTTTTGGACTGTCTCTGTCATACCGTTCACTCCTCGCGCCGGACGTTGAACACCACCTTGCCCAGGTTCTGAAACTCGCAGCTCACCGCCACGCCGGGCCGCAACGCGACTGCAGCAGTTGCCGCCCCTGCCAGAATGAGACTTCCTGCTTCGAGCGCCTCGCCTTGCTGCGCCGCCAGGCGCGCGGCAGCGACCAATCCGCGAATCGGCGCGCCGAGGATGGCAGCGGTAGTCCCCATTTCCACGGGGCGACCATCGAAGGACATCACCAGCCCCAGGTTGCTCACATCGGTATCCCGCTCATGCCACTGCCCCACTACGAAGCCGGACGACGAAGCGTTGTCGGCCACGACATCGGGCAGGGAGAACTTGAAGTCGCGGTAGCGCGAGTCGATCACTTCGAGCGCGGGCGCAACCGCCTCTACCGCGGCGAGGGCCTGCAGCGGCGTGACCTTGCCTTCGAGGCGCTTGCCGAGCAGAAAGCACACCTCCGGCTCGACTCGCGGATGAACGTAGTCCGACAGTGCGATGCTGCCGCCTTCCTCGACCCACATGTCGGATGTGAGCCGCCCCCAGATCAGATCGGAGACGCCCATCTGCGCCATCTTGGCCCGGCTCGTGAACCCCATTTTCATGCCGACCTGATTCGCTCCACGCGCCAGTCGATGGCCTGTCAGCGCCCGCTGTACGGCATAGGCTTCTTCAAGCGTCAAGGCATCGTCGCCGGTCAATTGCGGCGTGGCTTGTCCACTCACTGCAGCATCATCGAGACGCTTGGCGATACGTTGAATTTTCATGAAATCTCCTCAACCGGCCTCGGCAAAGCGCGCACGTACGCTACCGAGGCCCTGGATGCGCGCCTCGATGACGTCACCGGGGGAAACCGTGACCAGCGGCCCGAGGGCGCCGGTCAGGACCACGTCGCCGGCGCGCAGCGGCGTCCCCATGTCGACGAGGGTCCGCGCAAGCCACAGCGCCGCATTCAGCGGGTGACCGAGACACGCGGCACCCACGCCGAGCGACACGGCGTCTCCCTTGCGCTCCATGATCATGCCGGCCAGCCGCAGGTCCAGTTCGGCAAGCTTGACCGGACGTTGCCCCAGCACGTAGAGGCCCGCGGATGCATTGTCCGCAATGGTGTCGAGAATATTGATGTCCCAGTTCGCGATGCGGCTGCCGACCACTTCGATGGCCGGCAGCACGTAAGCAGTCGCCGCCAGGAGATCGGTCAGGACGATGTGTTCGCCGTCGAGGTCGCGCTCGAGCACCAGCGCCACCTCGGCCTCGCACTTCGGCTGCATCAGCCGAGACCAGGCCATTTCCTCGTTGTCGTTGACCGACATCGAGTCGAACAGCGTTCCGAAGTCGGGCTGATCCACGCCAAGTTGCTTCTGCACGGCGAGCGAAGTCAGTCCGATCTTGCGACCGGTCACCCGGCGCCCTTCGCGTACCTGACGCTGCGTATTCAGGTCTTGTGCCGCATACGCCTCCGCGATGCCCCCGGTGAAATGCTCACGCACCGGCGCAATCGGCTGCCCCGTTCTGGCCGCCCGGTCGAGCAGGTCGGCCACGTGTTGAACTCGTTCAGACATGCTCGCTCTCCTCGTCAACACGCACGCAGACGTTGGTCAGCTCCGAATAGAAATTGAGCGAATGCATCCCGCCCTCGCGTCCGATACCGGACAGGCCCGCACCGCCAAACGGTGTGCGCAGGTCGCGCAGGAACCAGGTATTGACCCAGCTGATACCCACGCGCATCGACTCGCTCACGCGATGCGCACGGCTCAGGTTCGACGTCCAGATCGTCGCGGCCAGGCCGTACCGCGTATCGTTGGCGCGGGCGATCACTTCGCGCTCGCTGTCGAACGGCGCAACGTGGCAGATCGGTCCGAAAATTTCCTCGCGCACCGATCGCGCATCGTCCGGCAGGCCGGTGATCACCGTCGGCTCCACCCACGCGCCGCCGTCACGCTCATCGCCGAAACGCGGCGCTTTTCCGCCGGTCAGGAAGGTTGCGCCTTCGTCGCGCGCCAGGCCGAAGTAGCTCATCACCTTGTCGCGATGTTTTGCCGAAATGAGCGGCCCCATGTGCGTACTCGGGTCGTTGGGCCAGTCGATCTTCATCGCCTTGATCCGCTCGACCAACGCCGTGCAGAATCGATCGAAGAGCGGCCGCTCCACGTAGACGCGTTCCGAACACAGGCACACCTGGCCGCTATTGAGGAATAGCGCACGCATCATGCCGTCGAGCATCTTGTCGAAATCGCAGTCGGCGAAAATGATCGCCGCATTCTTGCCGCCAAGTTCGAACGAGACCGGCTTCACCCCCTCTGCCGCCGCGCGCATGATCGTCGTACCCGTGCGCGATTCCCCGGTAAACGTGATGGCGCTGATGTCCGCATGACGCGAGATGAATTCGCCGGCGGAGTCCGGCCCAAACCCGTGGACCAGGTTGAACACGCCGGGCGGTACGCCGGCGGCTTCCATGACCTCGGCGAGCAACGTCGCGCTGCCCGGCGTTTCCTCGGAAGGCTTCACCACCACGGCGTTACCGCATGCCAGCGCCGGCGCGACCTTCCAGGTCAGCAACAGCAGCGGCAAGTTCCATGGGGAAATCACGCCCACGACGCCCAATGGCTTACGCGCAGCGTAGTTGAGCGCGTATCCGCCATCGGCGAGATCCAGCCGATGGCTGTCGAGCGGCGCGGTGGCGAGCATATCGGCGAATGCGCGGAAGTTTGCGATGCCCCGCGGGATATCGATGCTCGACGCCATCGCAAGGGGCTTGCCGGTATCCGCCATCTCGGCGGCAAGGAAATCGTCCTGACGGCGCTCCATCTCGTCGGCAATACGGCGCAGCATGGCGACCCGCTCCGTCGTTCCGGTGCGCCCCCACTCGCCCGCGACTGCGCGGTGCCCGGCCTTGACCGCCTGATCCACCAGATCCCGGCTCGCCTCATGGACTATCGCAACCAGAGAACCGTCGACAGGGCTGATATCCTCGAATGTACGCGTGCTTTCGACCCATCGGCCATCTACAAAATTTCGATAGTGCTTCATCCGTTTTACCTTTATTACGCCGACTCGCGGCTTTCGCCGCGCATGTCGAACTATTTAGCTTCCGGTTCGGACGGGGCCGAACGGGTAGCCCCGTTCGGCCCCGGCATCAGATCCGGAATTCAATGACCGCAGCACCGCTCCCATACAGCGGGCCGTAGTGATGAACCTTGGCGCCCGCGAAACTGCCGCCGAGCGCCCCGAGCACCCAACTGAAGTGCTTGCCACCCATGTCGACACGCGCACCTTTCGCGTAGGCGGGGAACAGCTCGCGAATCGAGTCGGAATCTCCTGCTTCAAACAACGCCAGCATCCGTCGGTTCCACTCGTCTTCCTCCGGCTTGACGATGTGATCGGTACTGGGATCGATGTCCTTCGTGAAAACGCTTCCGGACAGTCCTCCCACACCAACGACGGCGACCTTCTTCCCCTGCTGCTGCGCACTGGACACCGCGATGGACGCCAGCTTCGCCGTCGCCTCGCCGTTGTCGTAGAGATTGTTGGACGCCACCACCAGCGGCAGATCCTCTCCTCCGATCCCCAAGCCACTGCTGGCGACGATCGTGCCCGTGTCGATCGGGAAATTCTGGTAATCCGCGCCGCGCGCGTTGATACCCTGGTTCTGGCACGACTGAATGCACAGCATCGCGAGATCCACGTCGCTATACAGGTCGTACTCCAAATCGCCGAACTCGTGCCAATTCTCGTCGACGTGTACGTCCTGGCTGCGCCGCCGGGTCAGCCAGATTTCGTCGAGCACGGCAAACCATTGTGTCGAGTACACCAGCACGACATCGGGTTTGGACGCTTTCAATGCGGTGCCGGCCTGTTGCATGGCCTGCTTGAATTGGTGCCATCCCGGCACGTCGGAACGAAGCTCGGGCAGAGGACTACCGGGAACAATGAACGCGGAAACAATAGACATGATGTTCACACTCTAGAAAGGGACCAGGGAAGCTCGTTTTTGCGCCTGCCATCAGGACAACGTAGCTTCGTGCGCAAGACCGGCCTTGACGAGGTTCCACTCCATCACGGCATTGCCCGTGCCGATAACGGTGCCGTAACCATGCAACTCCGCAGCCAGTTCCGGGTATTGCATCGCCGCATGCATCCAGGTAAACGCCCCGGACTTGACTTCAGCGAACGCCTCATCGATGAATTGCGGCAGCAGGCGGAACACTTCCTTCATTTCCCCACGACGCATCAAATCGATCATGCGCATGTCCCATTGATAGCCGGCGTGGCTGAACGGATGCTCCTGGCTCATGTCTTCCGGCGGAACCGGCTCTTGGTGAAAATGCCAGTGCGACAGCGTATTGGACGCCAGCAGGACCGCGCGCTTGCCCGACTTGATGATCGCTTCACGCGTCGCCTGCCCCAGCAAATCCATCTCGGCCAAGCCTTCCTTCATGCTGAGGTAATAAGGCGTGTTGTTTGCCGAGATACCGACCACCGGAATGTCCCATTGGGGGCGGATCATGTGGAGCGTGGTGATGGTTCCGTAGTCCACACGGAAGCGCGGATTGCGCATCATCTTCGTTTCGAGGCCCAGCTTTCGGCCCTCTTCGCAACATGCCTCGGCCAGTTCGACGTCGACGTTCAGCGAATATTCGAAGCGGAACAGGTTCGGAAAGATCGGATCGACCGATCGTCCCGACAGGCGCTCGACGCCGAGAAAATGGTGCCCCACCGATGTGATCCAGTGCGGCGAGTGAACCAGCAATACGTCCGGCTTCAGCTCGTCCAGACTCTTGCGCGCCCGCTCGTATGCCCAGCGCAGCTGCTCCCAGCCGCCTGACGATTTGGGTTCGTTCTGAGGAGGGTTCTCCGCATAGAGCATGTGCGGAGGATGGGGGGCCAACAAACCGCTGACAATTTCTCCGGTGGCCATACTTTCTCTCCTACCTTTCTGGAAGTGGAACGTTCATGTTGATCACGGCCGCCGCCCTTTGGCTTCTTTCGTTGACGTCATCCTTCGAATCGGACGCTCGTCCATGACCGGTTTATGGTTTGAAAACCGCTTACCCGTCTTGCACCTTCTCCGCTGCCGCCTTGCCCTCGGATAATTAATGTACGTATACGTACTTTGTTGGTTCGATAATAGGAGCCGCGTCACCCTGGTGTCAAGGGTTCAAATTTGCATGCGACGTAGGTACAAACCCTGCCAAGCGCACATCGATCCAGCCTGTCCGAGAATGATGGAATCGCCAATACAAACAGGACGATTCCTGCACTTTTAACGGGCATTTCGCGCACCGCACGAGCCGTTCTGGGCTCACGACGAGGCAATGGACATCATCGCCGCTTTCGCTGCACCACGACGAACCACCGCGACATCTCACCGATCCAATATAATACGTGCACGTAATTTATGAACGTAGCCTTGTACGCCAGGGGACCTCTGACGTGTCGATGAGCGGCACCGCTGCCATCGAACCGCGCGCAGCGGAAGGAGTTCCTCCCATGCACGGTCGACAGTTGTGCGCCGGCTCCCGATCACGGTCCCGTGCAGTTGAACCGCGCAGCCGAACCGTCGATAATGGCAACTGTTTCCTTTCACCGTATTCGCGTTCCTTTCACCCCGTCTCACATCTGGAACTCGATTACCCGAACGACCTCTTTCTCATTGGACCGTCTTCTCTCCTATGCCTTCACCCAAGAAGAATGACAAACCCGCAAAGAACAAGTCGGTGGGTTCCAGCTCGATCGGCCTGTCAAAGGAAGCGCAACATGCTCTGGAGCACTTCCGGCTGGAAGACGTCGCCTCTCACCTGCTGAGGCGAGCGCACTTCATTGCAGAAGACATATTCAGCCGCGAATTCGCATCGGAATCGTTGACGCCGAGGCAAAAGGCCGCCCTCGTAGTGGTCGCTCAACACCCTGGTCTGAAGCAAAGCGAGTTGGCCGACCAGTTGCATATGGACCGAAACACGATCGCGGAGATGGTGAAAAGGCTCTGCGCGAACGAGATGCTCGCACGGAGTCCTTCGGAAGACGATCAGCGAGCTTATCGCCTGCACATCGCCAAAAACGGCATCGAGACGCTGAACCGTGTGCTGCCGCGAGACGCCGGAGTCGAGAAAATACTGCTTGATAAACTACCGGAAGAATACCGGCCGCTTTTTGTGAAGTGCCTGAAACTGATCGTCGACTCGGAACACGAAGCGGGTTTGTAACCGACAGTCCTTGCACGCATCGGAAATCAGGGCACGCCGGGCGTGCTCCCGATGCATCTCTCACGACGCCGGCGTTCAGTTCCGCCGCTCCTCCGACAAGAGCTGAAATTCGATCTCCACCGCGGCCCCGAGCGGCAATCCGCTGACAGTTACAAACGTTCTGGCGGGCGGCTCGATATACTCGAACGCTTCCTCCCACGCCTTATTCACCGCAGCGACCTCTTCCGTATCCGCACAAAACACTCGCGCCACGACGAGGTCCGATAGGGCCCAGCTCTGTTCATCGCATAGCCGCGTCAGGTTTCGGAGGATTTGCGCCGTCTGCCCGTATGCGCCACCGTCGGCAAGGCTACCGGTCAATGGGTCCAGTCCAACGAGCCCCGAGACGAAAACAAAGGGGCCGACCCGCACGACGGGGCTATAGCGAAAACGTGGCGTTGGCAGAACGTTCGACAAAACAATTTCGCGATGCATGGTTGCCCTGAGAGTTTGCATGTTGGATTCGGTCATGTGCCGCGGCAGCGACAGCGGCACCGGCAAACGGACGCGTTCCGAGTGCCGCGCCCCGTCCGCGAAACGCACCGAGCTCAGATAGTGATGATCTTCGACCCGGTTACATCGGGGCGCCGCGACGTATCACCTTCTTTCAGATTGACCTCGGCAATCTGATTCCCGTTAGGGGGTGCTTCCCAGGACGAGTGGCGATTCCAGACTTCCGGATCGTGACCGGGAATGACTCGTTCCGTCTTCTGCTTGAGTAGTTCGCGCATCTGACGGTATACGTGAATCTGATTGAACGCGTTGCCCTGGTGATAGCCGGGCGGCCACATGCGGTCGATATTCGAGTACCAGTAAACAATGTCACCGGCAGCGACAAACGGGCCGTTACGTGTGTTCACTTCGAACCACTGCGAGCCGAACGTATGACTGTCCTTGGCGAGGCGGGCCGTGATGCCCGGCAATACCTCTTCGTCACCGCGGATGAACTTGATTCGACCTTCCGAAACGCCCTGCGCCGCACGGATCAGATCCATCGGATCGAACGAAGAGAACACCCACGCCTTCTCTTCTTCGGTTTCGTGCTGATGGACCGCACATACCGCCTGTGACCAGCCCAAATACTCGTCGAGCTGCACATACAGCTTTGCGTTCGGGAAGGCTTCGAAGTTTCCCATGTGGTCGAAGTGCATGTGCGTCACCAGGATCGTATCCACGTCCTCCGGCGCAAAACCGATGCGTCCCAATACGTCTCGCGGCTCTTCCCAACTGGAGAACGGGTAGCGCGTCAACCAATGATCGTTGCGAAATCCGCAGTCGACGAGCGCAACATGCTGCTTGCCACCGACCTCGCCCCCCACCAGCAATGTGTAGATCATGGGGATTCGGATGGTGCCGGCGTTGCTATAGATGCCAGCGCCGCCGAAAAAGTCCTGCGGCATATCAGCCTGGCAATATGCGAGCGCCCAGATCGAGTAATCCGTGTCTCGCATAGGTTGGGAGCCAATGATGGATGGGGCGCTCACGTGAGTCTCCTGACATGAATGATGCATGTGAAATTTCGCATACCGAATTAAACTGGCTAGTGGACGAAGCACCGCACGGAACCCTATCGCCCGACGAGAACCGCTCACAGATCAGGCGTAGCACTCCAATACCTTACGGATCCGTATGGGTCGCGGGGACGTCAAGACGCTCGGGTCCGTCCATCATCGGCCGGCAACTGCGTCGGCACAAAATACGTACACGTACTTTATGTGAACCGATCTTAGTTGCGCCGCCGAACAGCTGTCAAGGAATACAAAAATGCCCGCGTGTAAGTGAAAACCCGCCCATTCGTTGGATGCAGAGCGGGGATACCTACGGGGCTTCAGGGTCGCGGTTGCGCAGACTGGCGAAATACTGGGTTGGCGACTTGCCCAGCGCCTTTTTGAACATGGTGATAAACGCGGTGACCGAGTCGTAGCCCAGAAGGCCCGCCACCTGCTGGACTGACGTCCCGTCGGCCAGTTGCCGAAGGGCGACGATGAGATGCAGCTGCTGGCGCCAGCGTCCGAACGTCAGGCCCGTCTCGCGAACCACGAACCGGGCCAGGGTTCTGTCGCTCATGGCAAGGCGGGCAGCCCACTGGGAAAGCGTTGTGCGGTCAGACGGGTCCGCGGAGAGGGTTTCGAGCATGCGTCTGATGGCCGGCGCTTGCGAAATCGGCAGATGCAATTGCTGGACAGGCGCCTCTGCCAGTTGGTCCAGCAACACGGCCACCACTTTTTCAGTTTTGCTTCCACGCTGGTAAGCCGGTTCTCCGCGGGCCAGGTGGCGAATCAGTTCACGCAACAGCGGTGTAATGGCCAGCGTGCAGCAGTGACCCGGCATCCGGACAGCGCCTGGCTCGATGAAGAGGAAGTAGAGCTGAGCATCGGGCGATGCACGACTGCTGTGGGGTATTCCCCCAGGGATCCAGACCGCGTGCTGAGGCGGCACGAACCACAGTGCCTGTGGGACTTCGCAAGTCGCCCAGCCCTGGATCATCAGGATCAGCTGTCCCTTGCGATGGCTGTGTTGAGGATGCTCGGATTGTTCGCTTTCCAAGTGCACCCGTATCGCGACTGCGGGCTGCTTGAAATCGTCTGAGTTGAACTGCTCAGGAGAGGTGACTCGCATCTTGGATGGCATTGTCATATTTTAGAGATCATTGGTCACTTCTTCTATATTAGTTCGTGCGCGGAATCCGTAAAGTCGGAGGCTCCCTATCAAGGAATCGCTTTCTTCGTGACTTTTTCAACAATCCGCCGGGCGCCTTCGGACCTCGCTCTGATTGCCGGCATCCTGCTTCTCGCGGTGAATCTCCGGGCTCCATTTACCGGGCTGGCCCCCGTGCTTGCCTTTATTCAGAGAGACTTCAACCTGAGCACGGCGGCAGTCGGTGCACTCTCGTCGCTGCCGTTGCTCGCGTTCGCTGCCTTTTCGCCGGTCAGTTCGGCGATAGCCCGTAAGGTGGGACTCGAGCGGACCATCGTCGGAGCACTGGCACTCGTTGCGCTGGGTATTGTGCTGCGCTCCTCCGGCACGGTGTGGCTGCTGTATTTCGGCACAGCGGTGATCGGTGTCGGCATTGCTTTCGGTAACGTGCTGCTGCCCAGCCTGATCAAGCGCGACTTCGCGGGCAGCGTTGCCTCGCTCACAGGCGCTTACGCGCTGACAATGGGCGCCAGCGGCGCGCTCGGATCAGCACTGGTCACCCCTCTGACGCAGGCGTATGGATGGCAAACCGCGCTTGCCGCTTTCATTCTGCTGCCCGGCATCGCGTTGGCCGTGTGGGCTCCTCGGCGTCATGCGCATCAGAATGAGGCTGCGGCTCGGAGCGCTCGATTGGCGCAACCAACGAACGTCTGGCGGTCGCCCCTCGCGTGGCAGGTGACCCTGTTCATGGGCTTCAACGCCATGATCTTCTACATAGCCGTCAGCTGGCTTCCCACCATCCTGATCGACCAGGGCTTGCCGCCTGCCCAGGCCGGCTCCATGCACGGCGTCCTGCAACTCGCGACAGCCATCCCTGGACTGATTCTCGCACCTGTCATTCGACGCATGCCGGATCAGCGGCCAGCGGCTGCATCGGTCAGCTTGATATCGGCCGCGTCGCTGCTCGGGCTGATCTACTTGCCGGGCCTGGCTGTGGTTTGGGCTGCGCTGCTGGGCTTCGGAAGTGGGGCAAGCATGATTCTCGGCCTGACCTTCGTCGGCCTGCGCACCCGCTCCGCCGAGGTGGCGGGGGCGCTTTCCGGCATGGCGCAATGCATCGGTTATCTGATGGCGGCGGCTGGCCCGATGGTCGTGGGTGCAATCCACGACTGGCAACGAGGCTGGTCGGTTGCGCTACTCATGGCAGCAGGCGTCGCGCTCCTCGGGGCATGGGCCGGCCTGCTCGCAGGCAGGAAAGTACACGTCGAGGCCTGACTTCCCGCAAACAAGCTCGTAACGACGAGCGACATCCCCCCAAAATCACAAACGAACATCGTGAGCAAAATACTGATCATCAACGGCGCCAAGCGCTTTCCGCCCTCCAACGGCTCGCTCAACCACAAGTTCGCGCGGGTCGCCACCGAGCATCTCGTCGGCCTCGGCCACTCCGTGAGCACCATCGTTGTGGATGACGGATATGACATCGAACAGGAAGTTCAAAAGATAGCCCAGAGCGACGTGATCATCTACCAGATGCCTGCGTGGTGGATGGGGGCGCCCTGGACTATCAAGAAATACTTGGACGAGGTGTTTACCACGGGTTACGGCGTGCTGTATGCAAGCGATGGCAGGACCCGCAGCGACCCTGCAAGGAAGTACGGCTCGGGCGGGTTGCTGCATGGCAAACGATACATGCTCTCCCTCACGTGGAACGCGCCTCTCGAAGCGTTCAACGATCCCGACCAATTCTTTGAAGGTGTCGGTGTGGAAGCTGTCTATCTGCCGTTCCACAAGGCAAACCAGTTTTTGGGACTCGAGCCCATTCCGTCATTCATCGCCAACGACGTAGAGAAGAACCCTCAGATCGAAGCCGATCTCGATCGGTTCGCTGCGCATCTGGACGAACATTTCCGCCCCGGAGTTTGAGCGGAAGGCCGCAGGGGATGCGGACAAAATCGTGGACTACTTTGGAGGTAGTCCATGTATTCATACCAAGAACGCGTTCGGGCGGTCGAGTTGCACCTGGAACTCAGGTAGCGCAGCAAGGCAACCATTCGCCAGTTGGGTTACCCGACGAAGAATTCTCTCAAGGCATGGTGTAAGGAATTCGAGAAGAGTGGCGATCTGCAGAGGGGGTATGTTCGCAAAAAGCCGAAGTACTCCGAAGAACAAAAGAACGTAGCACTCGAGCATTACGTCAACCTCGCCGCAAGTCACGGTGTCGCCGGCTGGATACACGATCTCGTTTCGGATACGCGGTTGGGCGAACAGCTCTGCCTCGTACAGGCCGTTGAGCAATCGTTTTCGAGTGATAGACTTGGACGAGAGGGCGTCACTCGACCGTGCCCCTGCTCACTACACGGGTACTCGATGAAAAGACTGCCACCGCTGAACTGGTTGCGCGCATTTGAATCTTCCGCACGGCATTTGAGTTTCACGCACGCAGCAAACGAACTGAATCTCACGCAGGCCGCCGTGAGCCAGCAGGTCAAAGGCCTCGAATCGCAACTCGGCGCCGCCCTGTTTCGTCGGCTCCCCCGCGGCATCGAAATGACGGAAGCGGGTCTGGCCTATCTCCCAGTCGTTCACGAAGCGATCGAGCGCCTCGCTATCGCGACGGACGAAATCTTCGGTCAAGTCAATCTGCGCGTGCTGACAGTACGCGTCAGCCTGGTGTTCTACACACAATGGCTGGCGTCGAGAATGCCCGAATTCCGTCGGCTGCGCCCGGACATCAATCTGCGGATCACGAGCAACATCTGGGGAGGCGACAGCTGCGTGACGGATGTCGAAGCCGATCTAGAAATTCGCCACGGCCACGGCAAATGGGCCGGGCTACGCGCCGAGCGACTCACGTACGACGAGCTCGTGCCCGTCTGTTCGCCGAATCTACCCTCCGCATCGCAACCGCTCGAACGCCCAAGAGATCTCGCCGGTCACGAACTTCTGCACGTACTCGGTTACGAGGAAGGTTGGGGTTACTGGCTACGCAAGGCCGGCGCAGCCAAGGTCGACTCATCGCGCGGCATTTACTTCGACACGCTGATTTCGGCCCTCAAGGCTGCCGAACTCGGTCAGGGCGTCGCGCTCGCCCGCTCGTCCCTGGTCGAGCAAATGCTTGCAAATGGCCAACTGATCGCGCCGCTCCTGCCGCACCTTCCAACCCAGGAAGCCTTCTGGCTCGTCTATTCCCCACACGCGATCGTTAACCCTAATGCGAAGGCGTTTGTCGACTGGCTCGTTGCCGCAGCAACCGGCAATCCGTCTTGACGCCGCCGCAGCCATAAAAAAAAACGCCCCATCGCCGCTTTTTTTATCGCTTTACCGCCTTCCCGCCTTGATCGAAAGTTCGCTCCGGGAACGTTATCCGCGTCGGCGATGCGGATAACGCGATGAAGGAACGCGATAAAAAATGCAGACGGCCGCGCGCCGCTGCGCTGGAGGCGAGACAGCATGAAAGCAGCACAAGACAAACGACCACTGCATGGTGTGAACGTCATCGACTTCGGTCAGTACATCGCGGGACCGGCGGTCGCCATGATCCTCGCCGATCTCGGTGCGAAGGTCATTCACATCGATCCACCGAACGGCCCGCTTTGGGAGAGCCCTGCCAATGCAGTGCTGAACCGGAACAAGCTCACCGTCAAACTGGACCTCAAAACAGCCGACGGCGTCGAGCACGCGCTCGCGATGATCGAGCGCGCCGACATCGTAATCGAGAATTTCCGGCCCGGCGTACTCGCTCGCCTGGGCATCGATTTCACCGCGCTGCGAGCTGCCCGACCCGAACTCATCACGCTGTCGTTGCCGGGCTTTGCGAGCAACGACGAGCTGCGGCGCGAATGGCGAGCATTCGAACCCATCATTGCGTCGGCTTCCGGTGTCTTTACCGACATGGGCCAGAACCGCGTGCTGATGGGCATCAACCCGAGTTTCTCGCCCCTGCCGCTCGCTTCGTCGTACGGCACCATGCTTGGCGTCTCGTCGGTCGTGCTCGCGCTTCAGGCGCGCGAGCGCACCGGCCATGGCGATCAGATCGAAGTGCCGCTGTCGTCGGCCGTGCTCGAAGGGCTGTCCTACAACTCCATCAGGATCGACGGCTATCCGGAGCGCTACAAGACGCTTCGCGAGAAGGAGGTGGAACGCCGGCGGGCCAGCGGGCAATCCATGGATCTGTCGTACGAAGCGCTACAGGAATATCTCGACCCGTTCTATCGCACGTACGACTGCGCCGATGGCCGAAAATTCTACGCCGTGTGTCCGTCGCACAATGCCCATGCGAAGCGCTGCCTGCAGGCGATGGGCATTTACGATGAAATGGTCGCGGCCGGACTGCCAGCCGTTGCCGATTGCTATCGGCCCGTCGATGAATGGGAAGCCGATGCCTCGCTCGGTGTGTATCCGCTGCCGGCCCATTGGGCCAGCCGTATTTCGGCGCGCATGAAAGAGGTATTCCTGACGAAGACGGCTGCCGAATGGGAGCGCATCTTCGGTGAAGGCGGCTTCCCCGGCGCGCCCCATCGCACCACCAAGGAATGGCTGCACGACGAGCATGCGAATGCCTCGGGACTGGTGGTGACTGCCTACGATCCGGAATTCGGCTCGATGAAGCAGCCGGGCCCCATCGCGTGGCTCGAGGACAGCGTCGACGAGATGCTGCCCCCTGCACCGCGCTGCGCGGTCACGGCGAGCGAGGCCATTGCCGTGCTCGCCGCGTCGCCACGCGCAAAACCCGCCGCTGCCGCCGGCGAACCTGGCCAGGGATGGCTGGAAGGCGTGAAGATTCTCGACCTGACGAACGTCATTGCCGGCCCGCATTCCACCTCGTTCCTCGGACGCTTCGGCGCCGACGTGATCAAACTCGACCCCGTGGCGCCGAATTACGACCCTTGGAACACAGTGGTGTTCGGGATGTCGTCCGGTCGCGGAAAACGAAGCATCCTCGTCGATCTGAACAACGACGACGGCAAGGAGGTGTTCCGTCAGCTCGCACGCTCGGTCGACGTGATCGTCATGAACGCCCCCGATCGGCAGCTCGCTCCACTTGGCCTCGACGACGCCAGCCTGAGGGAACTCAACCCGGGCGTCGTGTTCTGTCAGCTCGATTGCTTCGGCGGTCCCCGACGCGGCCCCCGAACCGACTATCTGGGCTACGACGACTTGATCCAGGCCTGCACGGGCATCATGGTCAGGTTCGGCGGCGGCATGGCGACGCCAGAAGAACACGCGCATGTCGGCACCATCGATGTGATGTGCGGCTTTGCTGCCGCGCTCGGTGTTGCTGCCGCACTGTACCGCAAGGCGCGGACTGGCCAGGGTGGACGCGCACGCACGTCTCTGGCGGCGCTCGGCAACCTCGTGCAGATTCCATATTGCTACGACTACTCGGGCCGCGTACCGTTCGACGAGCCCTCGGGCCGCGACGCGACCGGGTTCGGCCCGCTGTCCCGCTTCTTCCGCGCTGCCGATGGGTGGCTTTACATCCATACCGGGCCGCACGAGTTCGGCAAGCTCGATCACGTTGAGGGACTGCGCGGCATTGCAGCTTCCGAGACCCCGATTGCGTTTCTCACACGCGCCATTGCGTCGGCTCCCGCCGCGCTGTGGCAGAACCGGCTGCAAGCGGCGAATGTGGCCGCGGCCGTGCCGGACAACCTCGAGAACATTCGCCGCGAGGCCAGCCGCCCTGCCGACGGTCGCCCCGGCATCGATCTGGGCAGCTACGCGTTCAGCGTGTTCGATTCGCATCCCAGCGGCCATCGAGTCACGCAACTCGATCCCATCGCAGTACGGCCCGCTTCTGCGGCTATCCGCGCACTGTCACCCGCCGAAAAATTCGGTGCCTCGACGCGCGCCATCATGCGCTCGCTCGGCTACACGGAAGGCCGCATCGACTCGCTGATAGACCAGCGCGCGATTGGCGTCAGCTGGTCCGACGACTACCTGCCGCGGTGACACACGGCGATCTTCCTAGCTCTGTATCACGGATTCAAATTATTCAGTCATACGAAATGAAATGACACATCATCGAAAGTCCCTCGGAGCATTCGATTACATCGTGATAGGCGCTGGCACGGCGGGATGCGCGCTGGCCAGCCGACTCAGCGAGGACCCTCGAATATCGGTTCTCCTGCTGGAGGCAGGCGGCAAGGATGACTATCACTGGATTCACGTGCCGGTCGGCTACCTCTACTGCATCGACAACCCGCGCACGGACTGGCGTTTCCGCACGGAACGCGAAGCGGGGCTGAACGGCCGCGCCCTCGGTTACCCGCGTGGTCGCGTGCTGGGGGGCTGTTCGTCGATCAACGGCATGATCTACATGCGCGGCCAACGGGAAGACTACGATGAATGGGCCCGTCTTACCGACGATGCGGGCTGGCGGTGGAATTCGGTGTTGCCTCTGTTCCGGCGCAGCGAAGACTACCACGGCGGCGCAAGCGATCTGCACGGAAGCGGGGGGCCATGGCGGGTCGAAAGACAGCGTCTGAACTGGCCGATTCTCGAAGTTTTCTCGCAGGCCGCACAACAGATCGGCATCCCTGCAACGCAGGACTTCAATGGCGGCGACAACAACGGTGTCGGTTACTTCGATGTGAACCAGCGACGCGGCATTCGCTGGAACGCAGCCAAGGCGTTTCTGAGACCCGCCGCCGCTCGCCGCAACCTGACCATCGTCACCCTCGCGCAGACCGAACGCCTTCGATTCGACGGAGCGCGATGTGTCGGAGTCGACGTGCGGGTCGGCGACGAACCCATGCTTGCCACGGCGAATCGGGAGGTCATCTCGTGTGCCGGCGCGGTCAACTCACCGAAGCTGCTCGAGCTGTCCGGCATCGGCGATCCGGATCGCCTGGGCGCGCTCGGCGTCCCGGTGCGGGTCGCGCGTCGAGGCGTCGGCGAAAATCTCCAGGATCATCTGCAACTCCGCATGGTGTTTCGCATCGACGGTGCGAAGACACTCAATACGCTCAGTGCATCGTGGTGGGGAAAGCTGCGGATCGGCATGGAGTACGCGGCGACGCGCAGCGGCCCGATGGCGATGGCGCCGTCGCAGCTCGGCATTTTCACCTCGGTGGATCCGAACCGCGGGAAGATTCGGCCAGATGTTCAGTACCACGTGCAGCCTCTGTCGCTCGACCGCTTCGGCGAGCCCCTGCACAAGTTCGACGCGATCACGGCATCGGTATGCCAGTTGCGGCCCACCTCCCGAGGCAGCATTCATGCGGTATCCGCGGACCCGTTCGCACCGCCCCGCATTGCTCCGAACTATCTGTCGACCGAATTGGATCGCTCGGTTGCGGCCAATGCTTTACGCCTCACGCGACGTATCGTGGCGGCACCCGCCATGGCGCCTTTCAAGCCGCGCGAAATCCTGCCCGGTGTCGTGTTCCAGAGCGAGGACGAACTCCGTCAAGCAGCAGGCGACATCGGCACGACGATCTTCCATCCGGTCGGAACCTGTCGGATGGGGTGCGTGGACGACGCGGAAGCCGTTGTCGATTCGCGACTGCGCGTGATCGGCGTACCGGGTCTTCGCATCGCCGATGCGTCGATCATGCCCACCATCACGTCCGGCAACACGAACTCGCCGACCTTGATGATCGCCGAACACGCGAGCGACCTGATCCGAGAGGATTGGGCCCGGCCGCCGCAATCCCGAAACGCTCCGCCATGAGCACGCGGCCAGCGAGTAGCAAGCGCACAGGATCGATGCGTCACGCCTGACCGGACGACGCGTCGGAAGTACCGGTCACAACGAAAAAATCAGGAGACAACGATGCAGCAGAGAACGATGCAACAAAGCAGTGCGTCCGTCGCCACGGAGCAGACCAAGTCACGCTTTGGCGTCGAGCGTCGCTCGATCGACTACGTTCCGCATGAGGAGCGCCACGGCAAGATTTGGCAACTCGGTACGATCTGGTTCTCGGGATCCACCCAGATCGCGACATTGGCGGTCGGTGCGCTCGGCGGCGCGATGGGCGCGAATTTGCTGTGGACAGCGATCGCAGCCGTCCTGGGCGCGGCATTCGGCACCTTCTTCATGGCGTTTCATTCGACGCAGGGGCCGCAGCTCGGGCTCCCTCAAATGATTCAGTCGCGTCCGCAGTTCGGGTACATGGGCGCGTTACTGGTCTGGGTCGTCGCCCTGGTCACCTACGTCGGTTACAACGCGTTCAACCAGGTTCTTGCCGGCGACTCGGTCCACCAGTTGCTGCATGTCGATGCCAAGGCGGGCTTGATCGCATTTACGGTGCTGTCGCTCGCCGTCGCCTTCTTGGGCCATGACTGGATTCATCAAGCCCAACAGTGGCTTGCCGTGATGATGACTATCGTGTTGTCGGTCCTGTCGGTTGGCATCGTCCTCACGGTTCACTTCGACGCAACGCAGTTTAGTGTTCACGAATTCCGCGCGGTGCCTTTCTTCATGCAATTCTTCGCGGCCGCGGCTTACCAGTTGAGCTGGGCGATCTACGTCTCCGACTACTCACGCTACATGCCGGCCAACGTCCGGGTGCGTACCTCGTTCTGGTGGACATACCTCGGAGCGTTCATTGGTGGCGCATGGATGATGCTGATTGGCACGGCGGCCGCTGCGGTTCATTCGAAGCTCGATATTGGTGCAGCTGTCAAGATGGTCGGCGATTCGATCTTTCCGGGGCTTGGTGCCCTGACGCTTGTGTTGTCGCTCGCCACCCTGGTCACGATGACGAGCTTGAACTTCTACGGCGCATCGCTGACGCTGCTCAGCATCGCGGATTCGTTGAAACCGTCGAAACCGACCGTTCGAGCCCGCTTCTTCAGCCTCGCATTCGTCGCGATCGTCGCCACCGGCATTGCCTTGGCCGCGTCGGGCAACTTCATGACGAGGTTCGGTGATTTCCTCGGCATCCTGCTCTATCTCTTCACCCCCTGGACCGCGATTAATCTCGTCGATTTCTATTTCGTTCGCAAGACCGAGTATTCCGTCCGTGAGATTTTCAATCCGCGCGGCATGTACGGACGCTGGAACTGGCGCGGCTTGAGCGCATATTTCATCGGTTTCGCCGCAATGCTGCCGTTCTCCTCGACGGGCTTCTACGTCGGGCCCTTCGCAAGGTTGTTGGGCAACATCGACATCGGCATGGTGATCGGCCTGATCGTATCGTCCGTTGTGTACTGGATGGCCTGCAGATCACTCGACTGTGATGCCGACCGCCGTCGTGCTCGCGAAGCCGACCTCGGCCTGGAGTCCCGCACCTAGTCGGCTTTGACATCCTGCCGACAGCATGAACGGCCGACAATCTTCGTCGGCCGCATCAGGTAATGGCTGATGTCCGGCTTGCATCCTGGGCGTTTATCCAACGGTGTCGAACTCGACCCGGGTTAACGACATGATCCAGTCCAAAGAACTCCGCCGCCCACTTTCGGGCCGCGCACGCTGTCCGGCCGCCGAGTGTCCGGCGCCGGAGGCTGCGATGGCTGAAACTGAACGGATCACGATGACGAGTTTAGTGCTGGAACTCACGCGCGCTCGAGCGCATGCGTGACAAGCGCGTCGATCGTACCGTCGTGCCGAAATCCCGCCTCGATGGCACGGCGATCGGTCAGCGGCGGTTGTCGTCCGAAAAGCCGCTCGATCCGCTCCACCGGAGCGTAGTCGATGTCGAACGAGCCGAACCGCCGGACCAACGCATCGACGATCTCTTGAACCGACAGATGCAGCACTGGGGGCGTCCAGACTCGGCCGGCGTGCAACCCCTCTGCGGACACGCGTCCGGCGTGCAGCAGGTTGTCGACACAGCATCTGCGGGACATCCACCACACGGTGGCCGAAGGCGAAACGGGACACGTATAAGACTGGCCGCTCTGCGCCGCGCGGAAGATCTGGCTCATGAACGCGGACCCATGTCCCGCAGAAAGCGCCGGACGAGCCACGATGCCCGGCAGGCGCAACGCACGGCCATCCAGCTTGCCGCGTCGCGTCCAGTCGGCCAGGATCAGCTCGCCAACCAGCTTGTGCACGCCGTAGCTCATCGTCGGGCGCGGCAGGGTGTGCTCGTCCACGGACGGGGGTAACGACTCGCCCAACACCGCAACGCTGCTGGCATAGACGACGCGCGCCGCACGCCCCTGCTCCGTCGCTTGCTTCGCCAGGCGCTCGAACAGCGCCAGCATCCCCGACAGATTCACCCGGTCGCCTTCAGCCGGTTCGGCTTCCGCCTGCGAACCGGGCATGCTCGCCAGATGAAAGACGACGTCGACAGGTTTCGACAGCTGCGGCTCGAGAATCTCCGGGCTGCTGAAATCGCCGACCCGTGCCGTGATTCGCGCATCGTCGTACGGCCACTCCGCTTGCCGGTCGACCAACAACAGTTCCGACACATCGCCGGGCTCCGCGATACCGTCGCGCAGCAGCCGTTCGACCAACGCCGTTCCGACAAATCCGCCCGCCCCGGTCACCAGCACTCTCATGGCCGAGCCTCCGCGTCGTCGGCGCGCGGCGCGCGCACGACCCGTTGATCGATCGTGCCGAACGGTGCGTTGCCGGCGTCATCGCGCGCCGTCATCCTGACCCGGTCGCCAAAGCGCATGAACCGCGTGCGCGCGGCCCCCTCGTCGATCATTTCGATCACGCGGCGCTCGGCGACGCACGCCGAGCCCGCGTTGCGATCGGCATTCGACACCGTGCCGGACCCGACGATCGTCCCCGCCGACAGGCGGCGCGTGCGGGCCGCATGCGCGACGAGTTCACCGAAGCTGAAGTTCATCTCGCGTCCATGCGGATGACCGAACCAGCGGTCGTTCCATTCGACGTGCAAGCTCAGATGCACGCGGCCGTCGCGCCAGTGCTCGCCGAGTTCGTCGGGCGTGACGGCAACCGGTGCAAAGCTCGTAGAGGGCTTGGCCTGCAGGAAACCAAAGCCCGTCTTCATTTCGCGCGGGCCGAACGCCCGCAGGCTCCAGTCGTTGAGCTGCACGATCAGGCGGATGCAGCGCAGCGCACCGGCGGCCGATACGCCCATCGGCACGTGCCCCACCACCACACCGAATTCGCCTTCGAAGTCGATGCCGTCGGCCTCTTCGGGCAAGGGCACGTCGCTGGCCGGGCCGAGGAAATCGTCGCTGGCGCCCTGGTACATGACCGGCACCGTATCGAACTCCGGAATCGGCGGAGTATTGAACGCCTGCTCCATCAGGCGGCCGTGATTCAGAAACGCCGAGCCGTCGCACCACTGCGAACTGCGCGGCAAGGGCGCAGCGCATGCGGCCGGATGGAACGGGCGCGCCTCGGGCACGCTGCCGGCGTTCAACGCGTCGTAACGCGCCTGCAAGCCGGTTGCGAGCACGTCCCAACGATCGAGCACATCAGCCAGTGTCGTTGCGATCGGTGCAGCTTCGACGGCATGGCGCAGGTCGCGCGACACGAGCAGCAAGCGGCCATCGGCGCCGCCATCGGGCAAGGTGGCGAATTTCATCGTGCGCCTCCGTGTGCGGGCGTGTCGAGCACGGCGGCAATCGCCGGATCGTAGGTACCATCGATCAGAACGAACAGCATCCGGCATGGACGGCCCGAGCGATTCGCCCAAGCATGGTTGGTTCCCCGCTGAATCACCACGTTGCCAGGCGCCAGTGCGACTTCGGCGTCGTCGAGGATCAAGGTCATTTCACCTTCGATCACCACGCCGTAGTCGATCGACTCGGTGCGATGCATCAGCGGATGCGGCGAGCCGGCCTTCACCGTCGACGCTGCTGCGTCGCCGATCTGGCTGAACGCATCGTGCATGTTCACCGCACCGTGCGCGAGAAATTCCGGAGTGTCGGGCGGAATGTCGACGAAGCGCATACGGGTGCCGTGCTTCGGCGGCGGCAGCACGAGCGCGCCAACCGTGGGATCGGCGCCGTTGTCGACCATAGCGGGGCTCGACGACGTGCTCCACACTTCGTGGAATACGGTGCCGGGAATCGCGGCGATTTCCACCACGGTCGGCAGACGACCGTCGGATGCGACGACTGCCCGACCGTCGGCATCGTGTCCGGTCACCACGCGACGAATCGCTGGAAAGCTCATGCTGCTGCCTCCACGTCGGTGTCGTCGAAAATCGCGACGGCGCGCGTCCACCCTGCCGACGCACCGCGAATCTTGTGCGGGAAGCAACTGATCGTGAAGCCGGTCGGCGGCAAGGCCGTGAGGTTGTGCAGCTTCTCCAGATGGCAATAGCCGATATCGCGCCCCGCCTTGTGCCCTTCCCAAATCAGCGACGTGTCGCCCGTTTCCGCGATCTTTTTCGCGGTATAGGAAAAAGGTGCATCCCAGCTCCATGCATCCGTGCCGGTCAAGCGCACGCCACGCTCCAACAGGTACATGGTCGCTTCGTAGCCCATGCCGCAGCCCGCATTGACGTAGTCGTCGTGCCCGTAGCGCGATCCGGCCCGCGTGTTCACGACGACGATATCGAGAGGCTGCAGTTCATGGCCGATGCGCGCGAGTTCCGCCTCGACGTCGGCCGCCGTCGCGACGTAGCCGTCCGGAAAGTGCCGGAAATCGAGCTTCACGCCCGGTTGGAAGCACCATTCCAGCGGCACCTGATCGATCGTGATGGACGGTCGGGCCTCACCCAGGCTCGCATCCATCGTCGAGTGGAAATGCCAGGGCGCGTCGAGATGCGTGCCGCTGTGGGTCGTCAGCGTGACCCACTCCGCGGCGGCGGCTTCACCATCGGGATAGTCCTCGGGTTTTGTACCCGGCAGCATCGCCATGAATTCGGGCAGCGTGTCGCCGTGCTTCTGATAGCTGATCCTCGGCGCGAGCGGCGGCGGATCAGAGAGAACGTCGTTCTCGAGATAGATGGATAGATCGACAAACCGTCGAACGGCCTTCATGTTCAGACTCCTTGAGATTGGGGATGGCGGTCGAGCCGTGAGAAGCAGATCGCCGCAGCGGCAGCGATCAGCACTGCAGCGAACCCGAGGCTGCCGTAGCCGGACTGCTTGACGAGCGTGCCGCCGAGCACCGGGCCGATGGCGGCGCCCGTCATCAGCATCGCCGGCGTGGCGGCAACGGCGCGACCGGTGCGGTCGATGCGCGCCAGCATGCCGAATGCGAAGGTGTGGGTGAAGATCATCACGGCAGCAAAGACCGAGGTGGCCGCCGCGTACGGCACGAACGCCGCGCTTTGCGTGATGACCAGCGCCAGCGCGGCCTGCACAACGGGGCCCGCCTGCACGACCTTGCGGCCCGGCACGCGCGTTTCGAGCAGTCCCGCGACGGGAGCGGGAAACAGGTTGACGAAGCCGAGCGCGATCAGCGTCGCGATCACGGCACTCAAACCGAACCCGCGATCGAGGCCGATACGCTGGACAAAACTGAACAGCATCGACTGCGTCAGCGCCATGCAGCCGACGCCTGCCATGCCGAACCAGACGACACGCTCGAAGCGAGGCTCGCCGCCGGTTGCCGCGCTGCCGCGCGCTTGACGCGACGGAAACGCGAGCGCGCATGCGATCGCGGCAACGCCCATCACGCTCGCAAAAACGTGAAACAGCATCGGGCCGCCATGCGTTGCGATCAGTCCCGGCACGATGCCGAGAAACGCGATCGCGAAGATGCCGAGCGCGAGGCCGGAGATCGCGAACAAACGATGCGGATTGCGGCTGCGCCCGACGGTGCCGTGCGTGAAGCTCAGGCCGCATCCGACAGCGACGCCCGCGACGGCATGCAGGGTCGCCAACATCAGGTAGCGATCAACCGGCACGGACGTGATGCCGACGAACGCGCCCGCCGCGATGCCGAAGCCGACGGTCGACATCACGCGCGCCGGCAGGCGATTCAAGCGCGGCGAGAAAAAGACGCTGCTCAGCACGGCACCGGCCAGGAACAGCGTGGCGAGCAGGCCCGCCTTCTGGGGATCGAGCCGATACGCACCGATCAACGTGCCGACCCAAACCGGCAAGGCCACCAGATCGACCATGCCGGCGCAATGCGCGAGCATCAACGCAACGGTGCCGAACGCGCCAAGCCGCGTCGTGTCGGTCGATATCGAAAGGTCGGCAGGTGCCGGCGTCGTGGGGGAAAGGTTCGTCTCCATCGTGCCTCCGCTTGCGTCAGATAGGCCGCGCGAGACTCATATGCGTCTCGTGCATGATGCGCCGGTGTTCCTCCTTGTCGCCGCCGCCAATCTCGATCTCGCCAAGCCGCCCGGAGTTTTCCACCACCATGCGGCAGCGCTCCCAACGACGCGCCTGGAATGCCTGCAAGGCAGCCTCCACCGTCGCACCGCGCCCCAGCTCTTCGGCAAGCACGATCGAGTCCTCGATGCCGATGCCCGCGCCCGCCGCCATATGCGGCGTGGTCGCGTGCACTGCATCACCGACGAGCACCACCCGTGAGCTGAACCAGGGCGCCGGCAGCAGCAGGCTTTCCAGCGGACGGTAGTTGACGCGCGATTCGGCGCCGATCTGCGCGCGGATGGACCGGATCAGCGGCACGTCGAACATGGCCAGCAACTCGGACAGCATGCGCGGCCATTCGGCGGGATCGATGTAGTCGTTGGTCGGCCTGTCCTCGGTGACGAACACGTACATTTCCTCCCGGGAGACCGGATTGACACCCGCCTTGATCCGGTGCCCCAGCCACATCGTCGCGCAAGCGATCTCCGCCGGTCGCGGCACCACGGCGCGCCACACGCCCTGGCCGGTATAGCGCGGCTTCGGCGCATCGGGAAACGTAGCGGCGCGCACTTTCGAGTAGAGGCCGTCCGCTCCAACCACGAGGTCGTAGGTACCGTGCGTGCCGTCCGTGAACGCCACGTCCACTTGTTCGCCGCGCGGCTCGATCCGCGAGAAGGTGCAGCCGAGTTTCACGCGCACGCCTGCGGCGCGTGTCGCCTTGGCGAGAATATCGGCCAGCACCGGGCGCATGATCGCGCCGCCGCCAGGAACGTCCTCGCCGGCCACTCGCGGAGTCGGCAGCGTGCCGATCGACTGGCCGCCGGCCGTGTACAGATTCACGCCGTCGCCGCCGTGACCGCGTTCGAAGAAGGCGTCGAGCACGCCGATCGTGCGCAGCGCGCGCAACGTGGGCCCGCCAATGCTGATGCCGGCGCCGTACGAACGCCAGCCCGGGTCGATCTCGACGAGGTCGACAGTGAGGCCGAGCTTCGCGCACTGGATCGCCGTCGCCATACCGGAAAATCCGCCGCCTATGACGAGGACGTGTTGAAGAGGGGCTGCCATCTGGACGTCTCCTTGTTATGTCTGGTGTGGGTGTGTCATGTCGCGATCAGCACGACGGTGCCGTCGTCCGTCACGTCGATCTCGACGGGTGTCAGCCGCTGACCGAGGCACGGGCCGAGTACGCACTCACCGTTTGCGATGTCGAACTGCGCCCCGTGCGCGTGGCAGACTATTCGGGTGCCGTCGCCGTTCAGATAGGCATCCTTGCGCCAGGCCATCTGCGTTTCGCCGAAAAAGTGCGGACACGCATCGCGATACGCACGAACCTGCGCGCCGTACCGCACGACAAAAAGCGTGTCGTGCCCCCGCCCATCGGGATCGAAGCCGCGCGCGCCGGGATCGGGCAGATCGTCGACGTTTGCGAGACGAATGCGATCGGGATATGTCTCGGACATGACGAAACGATTCCCGCCGTCAATCCGACTTCGCCGCGGCCGCCCCCGGCGGAGGACCGCCCGGCACCCACTTGTCGCGATGCTGGAACAAGAACAGTTGCGACGCGTCGGCGCCCATTGGCGCCTCGCGCGCGTTCCATGCATCGTCGTGCAGATCCATGTCGGCGTCGTACTCCACGTGACAGCCGAGCGGGCTGTTGAAATACCAGAACCAGTTCGAGCCGAACCGATGACGCCCCGGCCCCCAGAACGACTGGTAGCCCTTCGCGACGAAACGCGTGCCCGCCTGCAGCACTTCGGTCGGTCCGCCCATATGGAACGTGAAATGCTCGCAACCCTTCATGAAAGGCGGCGTCTGAATCATGAACAGCGTGTGATGGTCGAGCGTGCCGGCCGGCTGCAGAAACGGCCCGACGCCCGTGAATCGGTCGGTGCAGCGAAAGCCGAGGCGCTCCACATAGAACGCTTCGGCCTTCGCGGCATCCGGCACGAAGTAGACGACGTGCGAGAGCGTGCGCGGAGTCAGTACCGCGTCGTCGCTCACGGCCACGATGTTCGGCGCGCGCTGCGCAGGCGCGCCCGGCGCATTCACGGGTTCGGCGGCCAAGGCGAGCGGACGGCGCCTGGTCACCTGGAAGCCGATCGCAAAACCCATGTCGTCGAGCGATTCGATCGATCCGTCTGCGAGCGTGCGCACTTCGCGGTCGCGGCGCAGTTCCGCCGCGATTGCGTCGATCGTCGCGGCATCAGCGACGCCGTAAATCGTCTTGCGCAGCATGCTTGCCGTGCCGAGCGCAGGCGGCAACGCCGGATCGTCGCGGCGCGCGATGTCGATGCCCGTTCCGTCGAGTGCCTCGAAACGGCCGCCGGTGTCGTCGCTGCGCACCGGCAGCAGCCCGTAGTCAAGCAGATATTGGCTGCAGGCGGCGACGTCGTCCACGCCGAAGACCAGCGTATCGGGTCCGATGATATTCATGAGATGTGCGTGCTTGAGATGGGTGAATGAGTCAGAGCGAGGTGCGACCGCCGAGCGTTTCGGCGATCCAGTCGGCGATGAAGTGCCCCGCGTTGATCGAGTTGTCGAAGCTCGAGTGCTGGACGCCGCCTTCGCGCTCGGTGAAGATCTTGAGCTCGCGCTTGGGGCTGTTCACGAGTTGCTCGTACGTGCGATGAGCCCAGGCGACCGGGATCTGCGAATCCTGCGAACCATGCGTGACGAGGAACGGCACCTTGATACGATCGAGCACGCCGTCGAGATGCACGTCTTCGGCGATGCGCATGAAGTCGTCGATATCCTTCGCGCCCCAGACCCAGCAGACATGCTTCCAGTAATGCGGCACCGGGAAGTTGCCTTCGCGCTGCAGGCGTTTTTTCTGGACGTCGCGCCAGTCGTGGTTGGCGCCCCACACCACACCGCAGGCGAAACGCGGCTCGAACGCGACTGCGCGCGGGCAGTAGTAGCCGCCGAGCGACACGCCCTCCATGCCGATCCGCTTCGGATCGACGTCGTCCCGGCCTTCGAGCCAGTCGACGATCTTGCTCGCCCAGACTTCCGAGTTGTATACCGCATTCAGGCCGTGCAACCGCAACGCTTCGCCGGTACCGGGCTGGTCGACAATCAACGACGACACGCCGCGCGCGGCCAGCCAGGCCGGCAAGCCCACGAAGTACTTCATTTCCTTGGTCGAATCGAGCCCGTTGACCTGCACGAGCAGTGGACTGCGCGCGTCGTCGCTCTTCGCTTTCACCAGGAGTCCGGACAGATGCGTTTCGCCGTACGGAATGGCGACGCGCTCGCAGTTGTCGCCGGAGAGTGCGATGCCATTGCCGAACGTATCGAGCGAGCGTTGGTAAAGCTCGAGGCGCCCCGGGGCATCGTGCACGAGCATACGCTCCGCCGTGATCAGATAGATCGCGGCACGCTTGTACTTCTCGCCCGCCGACAGCCGCCGCCCCTGGGCCTCGTCGTCTTGCGCAAGATCGCAAAGGCGATCGGCCTTCTCGACCCACGCTTCGCGAAACGCACGCGTGCCGTCAGCGTCCGGCTGTTTGGCCGCTTCCTGGAGCGGCCCGCACATGTCCTCGATTTCGCCGATGCGCGCGCCCATTTCGATGGCGAGATTGACGGACAGATTCCAGACATAGTTGGTAGGAAAGTATCGGAACATGCTGATTGCCTTGATTGAAATTGCGTACTGCTCGATGACGGCGCTGATGACC
Organism: Burkholderia sp. Se-20373; assembly: GCF_017104705.1. Lineage (NCBI taxonomy): Bacteria > Pseudomonadati > Pseudomonadota > Betaproteobacteria > Burkholderiales > Burkholderiaceae > Burkholderia > Burkholderia sp. Se-20373. The sequence goes on from NZ_JAAGPH010000012.1 coordinate 55,352, forward strand.
GGCTCTCGCGCGCAGTCCGGCGCGCGACACGGTGCTCAGCCCTTGCGCCCGAAGCCGGCCCACAACGGGATCGCGATGTTCAGCCAGACGCTGCTGCTCTTGGCCGTGTTTGCGGCATAGATGCCGTGCTGATAATTGAGGTTGACGTTCCAGCTTCTCGCGTCGTACACGATCGACGGACCGATACCGAAGGTCCGCATGCGATTGCCCACGCTCACGCCGCCGGCCTTGTCGTCGCTGAACTGGTTCAGGTACGCGCCGACCACGCCGAGCTTCCACGGGCCGAAGTTCCAGCCTGCGTTGAACTCCGCGACGTAACCGTCGCCCGAGCTGTAGTCCGTCGTGCCGTTCTTCAGATTGAGCAGGAATCGGTTTGCGAGCGCGACGTCGATTCCGTTGGGAACGTTGTAGCGAATCGAGATCACCGGCTGCACCGAGGTGTAGCCCACCGCGACACTCGACTTGACCGGGCTGTAGGAACCCGTCTCGAATGCAACGTCGATGCCCGACGCAATCGCCAGGTTTGGCGAGAGATTCCATTGCAGCAACACAGGCGTCAGCGTGATGTTGGAGAGGCCGTTCTGCGTGCTCGACTGCCCGAACACGGTGCTATGCAATGACACAACGGGAATGACCAGCTGCGTATAGACGTTTGCGCCGAGCAGGTGGAACGGATACGCCGCCAGCAGACGCGTGGTTTCCGAAAACACCGACGTATGGAACGGAATCGGCAGTTTCTTGCCGTCGTTGCCATAGAGGCCGTTCGCAAAGCTGTAGTTGAACTGTTCCAGTGCGAACAGGCCGGGAATCGGCGGCAGGTTGGCGATGTTCGTCCCCACCGCGCCGGCCGGATACGGTGAAACGCCGCCTTCGAACGCCCGTGCATCTTTCATCGAACCCGTCGCCAACACGGCGCAACCGACAACGGCTGCAATCAGTTTCGTGGACATGCTGTCTCCTCTTCCTGGAGGCGCGTTTGCGCCGCCTGGCATCTCTTTTAATAGTGGAAAGCGCGGTGCAGACGGCCGAGGTACAGCGGTACGATCGATCCGAAAATGCCCTGACGCCAGCCTCCCGATGCGATGCGTCGGCTGCCGTCGCGTCGAGATGTGGCTAGGTTAAGATAGGCCGACGTATCCTAAAAATGGATTCGATCCATTGCCGATATCGACGGCGTCAATACTTTCAGGTTAAACCCTGATATTGCATACGGCGAGTCACGCGGTAGCGAAGAGGAAAACGGAGACAGCACGCATGCGGTTCAACAAGCTCGACCTCAACTTGCTCGTGGCACTCGACGCGCTCCTGAGCGAACAGAACATCAGCCGGGCGGCCGAAAAGATCCATCTGAGCCAGTCGGCGATGAGCAACGCGCTTTCGCGGTTGCGGGAATTCTTCAACGATGAACTGCTCGTGCAGGTCGGTCGCAAGATGGAGCCGACGCCGCGCGCCGAGGCGCTCAAAGACGCCGTGCGCGACATCCTTGTGCGCGTCGACGCGACGGTGGCGGCTCAGCCCGAATTCGTGCCGGAGCACGCGAACCGGCTGTTCCGCCTGTTCGTTTCGGATTACACGATGACGACGCTCATGCCGCACCTGTTGGCGCTCGCTTACAAGGCGGCACCCGGCATCCGATTCGAGCTGCGCCCGCAAATCGCGTATCCCCACCGCGTGCTGGAACGCGGTGAAGCGGATCTGCTGATCATCCCCAAGGAGTATTGCTCGACCGAGCATCCGGCCGAGGTATTGCTCGAGGAAACCTACTGCTGTGTGATGTGGAGCCGCAGCCCCCTCTCGCAAGGCGAGATGACGAACGAGCGCTACATGGCGGCCGGGCACGTCGTCGTGCAGGTCGGCGACGCACAGACGGCGCTCGAAGACTGGTTCATGCAGCGGCTCGGCGTTGTGAGGCGCGTCGAGGCGAGCACATACAGCTTCGTGTCGCCGGCCCACCTGCTGGTCGGCACGAATCGGATCGCCACCATGCACCGGCGGCTCGCCGAAGAGGCCGCTCGCAGCCTGCCGATCGTCCTGCGCGAGGTACCGGTGCCGGTCCCGACGTTGGAGCAGGCGATGCAATGGCACAAGCACCGGACCTCAGACCCGGGGCTCACCTGGTTGCGCGGGCTGCTGAAAGAGGCTGTCGCGAAGATGGACGAAGGGCGCCATGACGCTCGCTGAGCCGGCTCAAGTAGACCAAACGAACGTTGTCACCGTTTGCGAAGCAAAGATGTCACTTCGCCGGTTCACAGCCACCCAAGCGCCGCGAAACCTTGTGAATTCAAGGATTGGGGAGCCGCGCATTAAAGTTGTCGCCGAGCACGGTGCCGCGAAGACCGGTGTCGACTCCCGCGCGACGTCGTTGCAGCACCGGTAGTCGCGGTCACACGTTGTTCGAGGCCCGAGCTCGAACTGGCAATCGTGCCATCACGATAACAAGGCCTTTGTCGCTGACGCGTCCATCGTCAGAATTGGCACGCGACCGCGAATGGCGGTTCCGCAGCGCCGCGAACGACGCTCAACGCCCCTAGCCCGTCCCAATCCTCAGCGCCGTCAGCGACCGGCGACATGCAACTTCCGCCAGCTGCCACATTGCTTTCACACACCGACTTCGCCGACCAGAATTCGGCTGAAGTCAGTACGGAATACCGAGGCCCGCACCCATCGGCCGAGGTCGGCTTTGTGTTCGGGGGAACGGTCCTCGATACGGTTTGCCTGGATGGCCGGATTCGCGCTTACTCGCCGCGGCCCGAAACAAGGTTTGCATTGATCCAAGATGCCACGTCGGTGACCGGAATGGCGTGGCGTTGGTTGAACGTCCCACGCTTGTCCCATGCGACACCTCGCCCTTGAGCAAAAGCCGCACGATACTTGCGCATCATGTTGTTCGGGTCGCGCGCCAGCTCATCCAGCAAATACTGCTCGCTCCACACCGAACGGCTGAACGGCCGGCCGAGGCCCGCTTGCAGCTTGTCGGCAACCTCCCCGTAAGTCACGGTGTCGCCGGCCAGATACACGATCTCGTTCCGGATACGGGGCTGCGCGAACACGATCGCGGCGGTCAGCGCACCGATATCATCGGGCGTCGTCAGCGTCACTGCGGTGTCGAGGCTACCCAGCGCGTGGACGGCGTCGTTTTGCAAGTCGACGACACCGAAGTCCGGCTCGAACAGGTAGCTCATGAACATGCCGGTCGAGATGATGACCCACTCGGTCTCGTGCTGACTGCGCAGCAACGCGCGCACGTCCAGCTGTGCGTCGAAGATGTCCTGCGGACTGCCGCGGCCGATCACGTCGAAATCGACCCCGAACTGCCACGGAAAGTACCGCGGGATGCGCGCCTGCAACGCAGCCCGCGCCAACTTCATCGGCGTGTCGATTCCGGCTGCATAGCCCGCGCAACCGATTACCGTGTCATATCGCGCGAATACGACGGCGAGCTCATCGATGGAGCTCTTCACGAGATCGCCTACGACGATCTCGATCCCGAGATCTCGAATCTCCGCGATATCATGCCGCTTGGCTGGGGCGCTGGACTCGACGGCGCTGGCGCGCAGCAGCACGCTGATCTTCGCGCCTGCGATGTCCTTCGCTCGACGCGCAAGATTGCGCAGCACCGGGAGGCCGAGTTCGCCGGCACCGAGCACGAGAATGTTTTGAGACGTAGCGTTAAGATCTGTCTGGTTCATCGTCTAGCCTACTGAGGAATGTGTTGCACGCAGTCTAGCGGGACATGGACGTGGATGAAAGAAGGTACAAGCGTGATACTGGGAGCCAGATAGTTGGATCGAGACGAACTTCTCCAATATTCGCAGACCGTGTGCGACGGCCTGCGAGACGATGATGACGGGCTGCGGCGGGAGGTGCTCGCACACGCCGGCAGTCGTTGGTCGCTCGGTGTCGTCCACACGCTCGGCGTGTACGGCAGGCTGCGCCATGCCGAAATCGGCAAGCGCATGCACGGGGTGACTCAGCGCATGTTGACGCGTACGTTACGACAACTCGAACGTGACGGCCTGGTGCTCCGTCACGATTTCGAAGAAGTGCCCCCTAGAGTCGAATACGAATTATCCGATACAGGCATGGACCTGCTCGTTCGCATGGTCCCGCTGTGGACCTGGATCGTCGAGAATGCGGACCGCTTCCGGGAAGCGAGGCGGAGTTTCGACAGCCAGCACCGCGACGCGAACTCGTAGCTTGCCGGTTGTTGATTTGCATTCCCTACGTCCCTGACGGGGAGAAGGATTGGTGCCTCCGGGTGAGCGGCTGATGGCGACCGCGTCGCCATCTCGACGCCCATGCTCGGCGCCTGAAGCGTCGAGACTCGACGGGCAGCGGGCCGACGGCAAGGCCACTGCCCCGCAACATCTGTGCGCGGCGGCGAGTCGTGATCGACGCAAGCCGTATAGATGCCAGGGGGCACCGGCCGGCGTTCATCCACGACGCCGGGCCGTCACCGCTTATGAACGACCGAGTCGAGCACGAAGCTGGTCGTCATGTTCTGCACGCCGTCCAATGCGCTGATGGTCGCCCAGATGTCGCTGATGCGCTCATGCGTGGCCGCCTCTATCTGCACCAGCAAATCGACCTCGCCGCTGAGAACCGCGCAGTCGCGCACCTCGGCGATCCGCTCGAGTGCGGCCAGCACGTCGGCGCCGCGCATCCGGTCCTTGCGGTAGACGAGCATCACGGCACGCACGGGTGCGGCATCGTCGGGCAACGCGAGCCGCACCGTATAGCCTGCAATGATCTTCAGCGCTTCGAGCCGGTCGATCCGGTTCCGGACCGCCTGCCTGGACAAACCAATCCTGTCGGCCAGCACCGCGAGCGGAATCCGCGCATCGGCACACAATGCGTCGATGATCTTCTGGTCCAGGCCATCGATCTTCATTGGCCGGACCCGGTGTGCCCGGCATTGCGCGCATCGACCGCGTCGCGCAATGCCGCGATGTGGCCGGGGCCGATTCCGCAACACCCGCCGACGATCTGCGCACCGAGCGCAAGCCACTGCTCCGCCCATTTCGCATAGCCGGGCGGATCGATATCGCCGCGCAATGCGTCGAGTTCCTCGTTCGCACGCGCATCGGCGCGCTGCGGTGGAAAGGCGTTCGCATACGCGCCGATCATCAACGCCGCTCCCGCTCCCATTCCCGCGAGCGTACGCTGCACTGTCTCGATCGCCGCACCCATCGCCTCCGGCTGGCTGCAGTTGAACAGCAGCGCCCTCGCACGCGCGGACACGGCGGCGTCGATGGCTTCGTCGAGTGCCTGTCCCGATCGCAGTACCGGCCCGGCGCCCGTGTCGGCGCCGACATCGTCGCGCAGCGTGAACGACACCCAGAGCGGCTTCGGATTCGCACCGAGCGCGCGACGGACCGCGTCGATCTCGCCGGTCAGGCTCTGCGTCTCGGCCAGCCACAGGTCGACGTACGGATCGAGTCCATCGACGAGCGTCGCCAGAATCGCATCGGCACGCGCCGCGTCGAACAGGTCGGGCCGATACGAACCGCCGGTCGGCGGAAGCGATCCTGCGACGCGCACCGGCCGCACCGCGCGATCCGCGGCTTGCCGCGCGAGTTGCCCGGCAAGTGCCGCGAGCGCGACACCGTCGCGAAGGAACCGCTCCTCGCCAATATGGAACGGCACGACCGCATAGCTGTTCGCGGTGATCACGTCGGCGCCCGCCGCGATGAACGCGTCGTGCGCGAGGCCGACGTAATGCGGCGCTTCCATCAGCGCGAGCGCCGACCATTCCGGCTGCCTGAACGGCGCCCCCATCCGCGCCAGTTCGCGCCCCATGCCGCCGTCGAGTACCGTGATGCCATGCATAGTCCGTGCTCCGTCGTTGCAATCCGGGCCGCTCGCGCCCGGATCGATTCAAAGGCCGGCGCAGCCCGCCCGATGGGTCGAACGACCGCGTGCGCCGGTCCGTGTCAGATTTGCTCGAGCGCCTGCGCGAGATCGGCTTTCAGGTCGTCGACATGCTCGATGCCGACCGAATAACGGATGAAGTTGAGCGGGATGTCGGCCGCGCGCATTTGCTCCGCCGACATCGTGCCCGCCCACATGGATGCCGTATGGATCGCGAGCGAATCGACGCCGCCGAGATTGCCCGCATTCAGCGGCAAGCGCAGCGCCTCGACGAAGCGCTGCGCTTCGCCATAGCCGCCCCGCACGCCAAACGCGACCACGCCGCCGAAGCCACGCATCTGCCGGCATGCGAGTTCATGTTGCGGATGGCTGCGCAGGCCCGGATAGAACACACGCACGATCTTCGCGTGCGCCTCGAGGAATTCGGCGAGCGCCTGGGCGTTCGCATTGATCCGCTCGACGCGCATCGGCAGCGTGCGCAGCCCACGCAGCAACAGCCACGCGTCCATCGGCGACAGCACCGAGCCGAGCGTGATGTGCGTATGCCAGATCTGCTCGGCGAGCACGCGGCTCGTGCAAATCACGCCGCCGGTCAGGTCGTGATGGCCGCCGAGATACTTGGTCGCGCTGTGCACGACGATGTCGACACCGAGCCGATGCGGCTGCTGGTTGACCGGCGACGCGAACGTGTTGTCCGCGAGTGTCAGGATGCCGCGCGCCCTCGCGACCTCGGTCACCGCGGCGATGTCGGTCACCAGCAGCAGCGGATTGACCGGAGACTCCAGCACGATCAGCCGCGTGTTCGGCCGGATCGCACGATCGAACGCGACCGCGTCGGTCTGGTCGACGAATGTCACCTCGACGCCGAACCGGCGCAGCATATCGTCGAGCATTTTCGTCGTGCTCATGTAATGGCGCGTCTGGCCGATCACGTGATCGCCGGCCTTCACGACACTGAGGATCGCGGTCGCGATCGCGCCCATGCCGGACGCGGTGACGAGCGCGGTCTCGGTGCCCTCGAGCTCCGCCATGATCGCCTTCACGCGCTCGTGAACCGGATTGCCGTAGCGCGTGTAGTTGCGCGGATGCTGCGGCACGCTCGACATCTCCGCGAATTCCTCGCTGCCGGCCGCCTTGAACACGGCCGAATAGTGGATCGCCGGCGCGACCGACTTCTCGTCGGTCACGTCGCGGTCCGCAGCCAGAGCCAGCGTTTCAAGCTTGTATCCCATTTCGTCCTCGGATCGTTCGTTGTGTCGCGCTCATGCGGCGCCCGTCAAGCACGCACGCTACCCAGATGGCGATTCAGCTGCCCTTCGACGCGTTTGAGCACGGTCGAAAGCACTGCCGTGATACCGACGTACACGATGCCCGCCAGCATCAGTGCGTCGGTCGTATAGGTTTCGATGGAGATGCGCCGCGCGACACCGGTCAGGTCGAGCACGGTGATCGTGCTGGCGAGCGCGGTCGACTTGAGCTGCAGCACGATCTCGTTGCCGAGCGTCGGCGCGACGATGCCGATCGCGCGCGGGACGACCACGAACCACGTCAGCATGAAGCGGCTCATCCCGAACGCGAGCGCGGCTTCCTTCTCGCCGGCGGGCACGCCGGCTATGCCGCCACGGATATCTTCCGCCATATAGGCCGCGAGGTTGAGCGTCAGCGCGCACAATGCGCACGAGAACGATCCACCGACCAGCAGCCACAGCGGCGACGCGCGCACGATCGAGAACTGCGCGAGCCCGTAATACAGCACGAAAATCTGCACCAGCAGCGGCGTGCCGCGAAACACCGACATGAACAGGCGGCTCGGTACCGACAGCCACCGGCGCTCCGACGCACGCGCGACGGCAAGCGGCACCGCGAGCGCGAACGCGAACGTGCAAGACAGCACCAGCAGTTGCAACGTGATCCATACACCGCGCGCGACGTCCGGGCCGGACTGCGCGATGAGGGAAAGGAAGTCGTTCATCGCATGGCCCTCGTCAGGTGCGTTGTGCATAACCACGGCCCGCGATGCGCTCGAGCCAGGCGAATACGGGGTTCGAAGCGGCGAGAAAGCCGAAGTAGACGATCCCGACCGTCACATAGAAAACGAATGGCTGCTTGGTGAACTGCGCGGCGATGTTGGCCTTGCGCAGCATGTCCTCGAGCCCGACGATCGATACCAGCGACGTGTCCTTCAGCAAGTTCTGCCACATGTTGTTCAGGCTCGGCAGGCAGATGCGCCACGCCTGCGGCAGGCGCACGTGCCACAGTGTCTGCAGGCGTGTCATCCCGTACGCGCGCGCGGCCTCGATCTGTCCGGCCGGCACCGCGATGAACGCGCCGCGGAACATCTCCGACGAATAAGCGCCGAACACCACGGCGAGTGCGATCACGCCGGCCGAGAAAGGGCTCACGGCGAAGGCACCATCGAATTGCGTGTTGAGCAGATGCGACAGCCCGAAATAGCAGATCAGCAGAATCAGGAACTCGGGAATGCCGCGCAGGAAATTGGTCAGCGCATAGGTCGCGTGCCTGAGCCAGCCCATGTCCGACAGTTTTGCCGATGCGCCGGCGACGCCGAGCAGCATGCCGACGCACAGCGCGGCGAGCGCGAGTTCCAGCGTGACGAGCGCACCCGCCGCGATCTGCGCGCCGTAGTTCACCAGAATGTCCATCGTGATATCGCTCCTTGTGAGGCCCGGATCGCGCAGGCCGCCGTGCGGCGGCCGCGCGGTCCCGATGCGCGGCTATTGCGGCGCGATGCTGAACGGGAAATAACGCTTGTTGGCGGCGGCGAACGTGCCATCCGCCTGCACCTGCGCGATCCCCTTGTCGAACATCGCCTTCAGCGGCGCGTCGCCCTTGCGAACCGCAATCGCCGTGCCGTCGCCGAAGATCTCCGCATCGGCGATCGGCTTGCCGACGAAGTCGAAGCCCTCCTTCCTGCCGGCCTTCGTCAGCCAGTCGTACGCGACCGTGTTGTCGGCAAGCACGGCGTCGACGCGCCCTGCCTCAAGATCGAGCCAGGCCTCGTCGAGCGTTTGATAGACCTTCACGTTGATCCCCGACTTGCTCGCCGGCAGGCGGCGGCGCAGATAGGATTCGTGGGTCGACGCGGTCTGAACGCCGATCGTCTTGCCGCGCAGCGTGGCCGCACCATCCGTGATACCCGAGCCCCGCTTCGCGACGAACTGCACCGGTGCCGTCGTGAAGATTCGCGTGAAATCCACCGACTGCTCGCGCTCCGGCGTCTTCGACATTTGCGCGAGCACCGCATCGATCTGCTTCGCCTTGAGCGCCGGAATCAGCGCGTCGAAATCCATCGTCACCCACTGGCACTTGACCTTCATCGTGTCGCACATCTTCTTGCCGATGTCGATCTCCATGCCCTGCAGCTTGCCCGATGCATCCTTGTATTCGAACGGCGCGTAATCGGCGAGCGTGCCGACGCGCACGACCTGCTCGGCGTGCGCGACCGATCCGAGCAGTGCCGCGCCCACGCACAGCGACTGAAGCAGCTTCTTCATGGTTTCCCCTCCGGTTGGCATTGAATCCGCATCAGATGATGCTGGACAGAAACTTCTGGAAACGCGGCGATTTCTGGCTCGCGAACACCTCGTCCGGACTGCCGTCTTCCTCGATTCGTCCCTGATGGACGAACACGACGCGGTTCGCGACTTCGCGCGCAAAACCCATCTCGTGCGTGACGACGAGCATCGTGCGCCCCTCGTCGGCCAGCGAGCGCATCACCTTCAATACTTCGCCGACGAGCTCGGGATCGAGCGCCGACGTCGGCTCGTCGAACAGCATCACGTCGGGATCGGTCGCGAGTGCACGTGCAATCGCCACGCGCTGTTGCTGGCCGCCCGACAGCTGGTTCGGATAGTGCTCGCACTTGCCGGCGAGCCCGACCCGTTCGAGCATCGCGATCGCCTTGTCGCGTGCGTCGCGCTTCGGTACGCCCAGCACGCGCAGCGGCACGAACATCACGTTCTGCAGCACCGTCATGTGCGCCCAGAGATTGAACTGCTGGAACACCATCGCGAGCTTGCGGCGCACGCGCATCACCTGCTGCGCGTCGGCGGCGACCAGCGCGCCGTCGCGGCCCGCCGGCTTCAGCGCGAGCGTTTCGCCGTTCACGCAGATCCGGCCACGGTCGGGCATTTCCAGCAAGTTGATGCACCTGAGGAACGTACTCTTGCCCGACCCGCTGCTGCCGAGGATCGACACGACCTCGTGATTCCGCGCGGTCAGCGAGATGCCCTTCAGCACCTCGACACCGCCGAACGACTTGTGAATATCCTCGACCACCAGCGCGTCCGCCGCCGGCCTGCATGCAGGAATTGCTGCTGGCATCCTCGACTCCTTCTCCGCTACGTTGCACACACACCGCTCCGGTTCGCGCCGCGCCAGCCCGTCATGTGCCGGCGCTCGCGCATCAGCTCGACAGCCGCCGGTTGCGCCTGAAACAGACCACCTTCGGCTGCGTCATTTCCGTCATCGCGAACCGGACACCTTCGCGGCCCAGCGACCCATGCTTGAAGCCGCCGAACGGCATGCCGTCGAAGCGGTAGTCGGACGAATCGTTGATCATCACGCCGCCCGCCTGCAGCCGCTCCGCCGCGCCGAGCGCGACCTCCAGGCGGTTGGTAAACACGCCTGCATGCAGGCAGCTCTCCGACGCATTCGCCGCGTCGAGCGCCTGCTCCAGGTCGGTGAATTTCTCGATCGTCACGACCGGCGCGAATACCTCGTCGGTCCATATGCGCGCGTCGCGCGGCACATCCACGAGCACCGTCGGTTCATACAGCGCACCGCGCCGCCGATGGCCGCTCAACACCGTCGCACCGCCGGCGACCGCTTCGTCGACCCAGTGTTCGATGCGGGCTGCCTGTTCCTCGCCGATCATCGGCCCCATGTCGGTCGCATCGTCCAGTGGATCGCCCACGACCATCTTGCCGGTCAGCTCGACGAAGTAGCGGACGAACGGCTCGTACGCGGCGTCGGCGACGAAGATCCGCTGCGTGCCGATGCAGTTCTGTCCCGCCGCCCAGAACGCGCCCGACACGCATGCTTCGGCGGCATCCTTCAGGTCGCAGTCGGCCATCACGATCACCGGCGCATTTCCGCCGAGGTCCATCGCGATCTTCTTGAGTCCCGCCTGGCGCGTGATGGCCTCGCCAGTCTCCGGACCGCCGGTAAAGGTCACCATCCGGATCCGCCGGTCGCGCACCAGCGCAGACGCGATCTCCGCGCCGCCGTGCGCGATCTGCAGCGCGTCGCGCGGCGCACCGGCTTCCCACAGAACCTCGACGAGCGCCTGCGCGGACAGCGGCGCAAGCAGCGAGGGCTTCAGGATCAGCGCATTACCGGTCGCAATCGCCGGCCCGAGCTTGTGTGCAACGAGGTTCAGCGGGTCGTTGAACGGCGTGATCGCGAGAATCACGCCGAGCGGCTCCAGCGTGTAGTAGCCGCTGCGATCCTCGGAGCCGGGATAGCCGTCGAACGGGATCGTCTCGCCGGTCAGCCGTTTCGCTTCCTCGCCCGACAGGCGCAGCGTGTTCACGCAGCGCGCGACCTCCTTGCGGGCCTGCCGCAACGGCTTGCCCGCTTCGAGCGCGATCGTGCGTGCGAACGTCTCCGTGCGCGCCTCGACGATCGCTGCTGCGCGAAACAGGATGTCAGCCCGCCGGTTGCGCGGCATGGTCGCGGCCGCATGCGCCCCTTCGAGCGCGCGCTCGACGAGGCCCGGTGCCGCATCGACGGGCGACAGCCGAACCTGGCCGACGATCGTGCCGTCATACGGCGACCGGACATCTGCCACGCCGGCCCCCGTGCAGCCGGTCATCACCGCATCGCGCGCGCTCATGCGGCCACCTCGTGCGACACGGCGCCGATCCTGTCGGCGAGTTCGATCAGGTCGGACAGGATCGCGAACGCCGTTTCCTCGCGCCCCGCACCGGGCCCGCTGATCGTCACGCCGCCGAGCACGTCGGTGTCGAACGTGATCGCATTCGTCACGCCGCTCGCGGCACGCAACGGATGGCCGGCAGGCAGCTTGCGCGGCTCGACACTCGCGGTCACGGTGCCGTCCGGATGGCGGACGGCCGAGCCGATCAACCGCCAGGACATGCCCTCCGCCGCCGCCGCGCGCACGTCGTGCTCGGTCAGCTCCACGATGCCGCGGCACGTCACGTCGCCACGCGTGAGGCCAGCGTTCCACAGCGCGTTCGCCAGAATCACGACCTTCAGCTGCACGTCCGACCCGTTGACGTCGGCCGCGGGGTTCGCCTCCGCATAGCCGCGCTGCTGCGCATCCCGGATCGCCGCATCGAAGCTCGCGCCGGCCTCGACCTCGCCGAGCACGTAGTTCGACGTACCGTTCAGGATGCCGGCGAAGCCGTTGATGTCGCAACCGCGCAGCGAGGTCGCAAGCTGCCGCAGCACCGGCGTGCCGCTCATCACCGTGCCCTCGTACATCACGCAAGCACCCGATTGCGCGGCGATCCGCGCCAGTGCCGGCTGCGCGAGCGCGATCGGCCCCTTGTTCGTCGTGATCACGTGCTTGCCGCATTCAAGTGCGGTACGGCAATGCGACAGCGCGGGCTCGCCGGTGTTCGGATCGGTGAAGGTCGCCTCGATGACGACATCCACGTGGTCCGACGCAATGGCCTTCAGCACGGCGCCGAGGCCGACGTCCGGCGACACCAGCGTGCCGGGATCGCGGCGCAGCGCTTCGGCATCGACGCCCCGCCGAGCGGTTTCGTCGAGGACGTCCAACGAGATACCGCGAGGATTCGTCGCGATCCCGAGTCGCAGATCGGCGACCATCGTCACCGATACGTCGAGTTCCGCCGCACCCAGCATCGCGCGCTTCTTTTTGAGCAGTTCGACCAGTCCCTGATTGACTCCGCCGAAACCGACCAGTGCCAGTTTGAGTTCCATCTTGATCATCTCCTGTTCATTGACTACAGGAAACATGTTAGTTATGCGAATTGATCGACAAATTATGCGTTTCGACGGATTCGGGCAGTCACGCGTTGCGGTTTGTCACGCGGGACGGACGGATCGGCCGTCGCCGCGCGAACCGCGCTCGTCAGGCAGTGGACGGTGCGTCGTCGCCGTCCTTGTCGACCGGCACGAACAGCCCGACCTTGACCGCGCTCAGCACGACATTCGTATTGATCCGGCGAATCATCGGGTTGCTTTGCATGATCCGCGCGGACAGCCGGTCGTACGCCTCGACGTCGCGTGCAGTGATGATCGCGATCAGGTCGACGGAGCCGGTCACGTAGTAGATCTGCTGGATTTCGTCATGCGCCTTCGACCACTCGCGGAACCGGGCGACCGTCTCGTAGTTTTCGCGTTCGATCTCGATCGCCGCAATGAACGTCATCGGCCGGCCGACGGCCGCGCGATCGACCACCGCGATTTCCGCCGAGATGATCTTTTCGGTACGCATGCGCTTCAGCCGCTTCTGCACGGCGGACGTAGACAGGCCGATCCGTTCGGCGATGGCATCCGCAGTGGCGGTGCAATCGCGCTGGACGATATTCAGGATCTTGCGGTCGAAGGTGTCGAGTGGATCGGTCATGGCGTGGCTTGCCGGAGAACGGGGGCTTGCGTCAAAGATAGAAAGGGCGAGTCGACCTGAGCCCGACCAGATGCCGGACACGGTCGAACGCGGTGACGAGCGTTTCGCGCCACTGCGCCGCAGGGCCGCGGACGCATACGGGGGCGAAATGGATCGTGTCCACGCCCGCAGGAATACGGAACGGACGCTCGATGCCGTCGTCCGATTCGGTCACGAGTGCAGTGCCGTCGACTTCGGTCAGGCTCATCAACAAATGGACGGTGGCACTCGCACCAAACAGGTCGTGCAGGGGCGAATCGTTCGCGGACAACTGCTCGAGCAACGGCAGTTCGTACGCGCCGGGCCACCAGGCATCGTGCTCGTCGAGCCACGGGCCGACTGCCGGCATGCCTACCATCTCGAGGATCCGGTCCGCGCAGAGATGCGCATACGCGCGACATCGGCCGGCCCCATCGGTCGAAGAGCGCACCAGCGAGCCACCGTCGCTCGGGGCGGCGTCCGTCAACACGACGCTCGCAGGTTTTAGTCGGCCGAGCATTTCAGCCGTGCGTGCCATCGACCGGTGCCCTTCGCGGGAACTCTGTGCGTGATCCGGGACGATCCTGCATACCCACTTCGGACCATCCCGCATGGCGGTGGGAACGTCGCCGGCTCGGACTTGAGCGGTTCGCCTGCGGGCGTGTTCAACGATGACGATTGGCGTGTCCGGCATACAACTCTCTCGTGCTTGAGGGGCCGCGTCGTAGGGATGCTGGCGCACTTCGTGGATTGGCTGAGATGTTCGGGGCTGAGAAAATAATATCGCGGAGAAGCGACCGAAAAAATCTCAACAGCCGTAAATTTCGACGTAAAGCGTCAAAAAATCCGCACATCCGGCTGTTTGGCATCCAGTTCGGTCTCGACAGCTCCGGTCAGGGTACGGGCTGGAAGACGACGACATCCTGGACGCAGGCCAACACGCTCGGCGGCCGCCCGATCGCGCGGGGCGAATCGGCTATCGGGCTCGGGTGACTCAAACCATGAAGCCCCCCCCAACGAGTACGGTGATTGCCTGAGCATCGGGTCGCCGAGGCAGCCCGCAATCATGGAGGGAACGCGCCGCTTGCACCACCACGCTCAGTCGGGGATCGGATGATCGAGGGCTCACAGCAGGCCATCCATCGAGCATGCGTGTCGGCAATGAGTTGATACCCTATTCCGCTTACATCGATACGCTGAGCTAGATGCCTTCCTGCAGTTGCAAACCCACGATGCCCACGACAACGAGGGCAATGCAGAACAGCCGCCCGAGCAGGACGGGCTCATGGAACCAGACGATGCCGACCAACGCCGTTCCCGCGGCACCAATTCCTGCCCATACGGCGTAAGCGTCTCCCAGTGGGAGAATTTTTAATGTGAGACTCATTAGCCACACGCTCAGTACGGCCGCCACGATCGATATCCCGCCAGGCAGTGCTTTTGAGTAGCTGTCAGAAAGCTTCATCGTCACGGAGAAGACAACTTCCAATAAACCGGAAGCGACAACGATCGACCAGGCGGCAAGCGGACTAGAGACGACAAACATGGGTTCTACCTTCAGATTGGATGTTGTCAACAGGGCCACCTCCACCCTCATATGCGTCCAGACAAAGTCACATTGATCCAGACTGGCAGTTCGGCCGCCTCAATAGGCGGCGAAAAGAGATACCCTTGAGCGACTTGGTAGCCCCGTGCCTGAAGTATCTGTCGCTGAACGTCGGTTTCCACGCCTTCGGCAACGATCGTCAAATGTAGCTTGGCACAGATGTCGGCGACCGAGTTGACAAGCGATCTCGCATTCTCGCTGTTTTCAACGTTGCTGATAAAGCTCTTGTCCAGCTTCACCTCGTTCACAGGCAACCGCCGCAAATAGCTGAGGCTCGAGTACCCCGTACCGAAATCGTCGATCGCCATATTGACGCCGAGGGAATGAACGTCTTGAATGGTTGTCATTACGCTATCCGTCGCGTCGAGCAACACGGCCTCGGTGACCTCAAGCGTCAACTGAGAAGGCGCAAGTTTGTACGTCCCCAGCAGACTGCTTACCAGGGAAGCGAACGCAGGATCGCGAAACGCCGTGGGCGAAATGTTGACCGATATCCGGGGAACATCTAGACCGGCTTCGCACCATTGCGCCAATTGCCGGCACGCCTCGGTCAATACCCATCGATTGAACTCCGCAACCAGTCCGCACTCCTCGACAAGCGGGATGAAATGGTCCGGCGCCACGTTGCCAAAATCACGATGAAACCAGCGCGCAAGCGCTTCGACTCCGTACAAACTATCATCATCCAGACGCACCTGAGGCTGATAGTGAAGTTGCAACTCCCCCGCGACGAGGCTGTCGCGCAGTGCCAGCCCGAGCTTCCGGCGCGCCTCCCTCGCACGCATCAGTTCTGGCTCAAAGACTCGATACTCGTGGTGCCCGGCGAACTTCGCCTCATACATGGCCATGTCGGCATGCTGCATCAACGCACCAATGCTCTCGCCGTGCTGCGGAAAGATCGCGATGCCCATGCTCGCCGCGGGCGTCAGGTTCGTGTCACTAATCTGGACGGGCTGGCGCAACCTGTTCATCGTTCGTTCCGCAAAGTCGAGCGTCAGTTCAATGTCGGCCGGTGACAGAACGATCACGAACTCATCGCCCGACAGCCGACCGACAATATCCGTATCGCGCAGGTCAATCTTGAGGCGCTGTGCAACTTCGCTCAGCAAACCGTCTCCCGCCGCGTGCCCCAGCGTGTCGTTCACCTGCTTGAAGCTGTTGAGATCGACAAACATCACCGCGAACGAATGCTGACTCGCGACGGCGGCGGCAAGCACCGACTCCGCTTGACTCATCAGCAGCTGTCGATTAGGTAATCCGGTCAGGCCGTCATAGAAGGCGAGACGGCGAATGCGCTCCTTGCTTCCTTCTCGCTCCAATGCCAACGCGCACAAATTCAGACTGGCGTCCACAAGCTCCTGATGAAGCGCACTGGGTTGGTGTGACTCGCGATAGTAGAACGAGAGCGTGCCGAGCGTGCGCCCATCGGTAGACCGGATTGGATGCCACCAGCACGAAGTGAACCCAAACGAGATTGCGAGCGCGCTGTGCGATGCGTAGGCTTCGTCCGGCGATGTGGTGGGAAATACAATGTGTCTGCCGAACGGGCCCGCAGCGATCCGCTCTACGAAGTCGGGGGCGATACGCAACCCATCAATCGCCCTCGCATATTCCATCGGCAAGCTTGGTGCCGCGAGTGTCCATAGCTTACCGTCGTCATCGATTCGTCTGATCGATGCCGTCACGGCCGGCGCGATCCGCTCTGCTTCGTGGCACACAAGTGTCGTAACATTGGCCAAAGGCTCTTCCCGTGCCATCGCGCCCAGCACCTTGCGCTGAAGCTCCTCGTGTATTTTCGTACTGGTAATGTCAGTCCAGATTCCGACGACGTTCTTGCACACGCCCCTTGCGTCGAACACCGGATTGACTGTGGCCAGGATCCATAACGGGTGGCCGCTCTTGCTATAGACGAGAATCTTGGTCTTAAAGCTCAGGTGAGCGCCCACCTTCACACGAATATCACTGACCGTGCCGAAGTCCGAATAAGGCCCGACCACGAAGTCGGTCGGACGTTTGCCGAGTATCTCCGACATCTTGTACCCCAACATCTGCGTGAATCCCTCGTTCGCGTATACGACCCGGCCGTCCGGTGTGGTCACGACTGCGGCGCTATCGGTGTGATTCAATGCAAGCGACAGCAGGTTCAGTTTCTCCCTTCGTCTGGCGACGACGAACGCAATCGCGGTCGCGGCGAGCAGGATCGCCATGACACTTGAGGCGATTCCAAGAAGGCGGAAGCGCTCGTGCATTGCATACACCGAAACCGCGCCGACAACCCTGCCGTATTGCAGGAATTGACGCTCTTCATTAAGGAACGCAGCCTGCAGCCATGAATCCGGTGAGCTGAATCTCCCCTTGTGTTTCAAGGACATGAAAACCGCCCATTCATATCCGGTTTCCGTATCCAGTCGATATGGAAGCGCCGATTCGTGCTCACGGGCCATATCGAAATATCGCCATTGCGATTCGACGATACGTTATGTGTACAAACCTGCCATCAGTAAATCAATTTCCAAATTCGACCTTCCTTCCAATCGGCATAGGCCCCCGTTCCGGGGCAAAGGCGTCTGGCCTGGAAATGCGTATTGGCAAACGAAAACGTTTCACGGGCAAGCGGGTTGATGTCATCCGCGGAGGATGCCGTCCCGTGGGAAGGGGTTTTCAGCCCGATAGCTGCCAGGAAGAACACCTTCCGCGCACTGTCGATCGAGCCGGTGTTTAGCCGAGCAAGCGAAAAAACCAATCAAACATTCATGCTGCCCGCAAGTTCTCAATTCCAGTAAAACCCATCCATAAATACAATAAAAATGGTGCATCGTTAACGGCACAAAATCGCAAACCTTTAACCCCCGCTCCATCACCGCATTCCGCCCACACTTTTCCCAACAATCATTACAAAAAATTACTAACCAATACAGATTTAAATATACGATAGCGCACGTCCTTACGTTTTCCCGACACTCCCGTGACACCCGGAACGTGTCGCTCCGGACACGGCCCGCACGCGCATCGCCGCAGGCCGTCGACCGCCGCTCGTCACGGGATCGCTTTTCAACCGGAGACCACCCATGGCAACGAACATGCCTGTGAACAGCAGCGCGAACACGAACAGCCTGTTGCAACAGGCGGCGCAATCGATCATCAACGGCTCGACCGGCAATGGGTCGATGGATGTCGGCTTGCTCGTCACGACGCTGGTGAACGCGAAGACGGCCGGCCGGGCCGCGGCGCTCGCCGCGTCGCAGCAGACCGGCACCACGCAGATTTCCGCATTCGGCGCGCTGTCGTCGGCGCTAGGGGCGCTCGAAGCGGGCCTCGCCACGCTGGCGAATGGCGCGCTGCAGTCGACGTTCACCGCGGTCGCGAGCGGCAAGGGCCTGACCGCGACACCGAGTGCAGGCGCGGTTGCCGGCACCTACACGATCGGCGTCACGCAGATCGCGACCGCGCAGTCGCTGGCTTCGTCGGGCGTCGACGGGAAGAAGGCGCTCGGCACCGGCACCCTGACGCTGTCGCTCGGCAACCAGTCGTTCAAAGTCGACGTCAACGGCACGAACAACACGCTGTCAGGCATCGCGGCCGCGATCAACTCCGCAACGAACAACCCGGGGATCAGCGCGACGGTCATCAACGGCACCGACGGCGCGCACCTCGTGCTCGCGTCGCCGAAGACGGGCTCGGCGAGCACGATCGGCGTCGCGGTCGGCAACGTGGCCAACGACAACGGGCTGTCGAACCTCGGCGTCACGTCGACGGCCGACCCGACGGGCGGCCCGTCGAGGATCGACTCGGCGAACAGCGCGGCCGCATGGCGGCAAAGCGCCGTCGCGCAGGACGCGAAGTTCACGGTCAGCGGCATCGCGTCGACCAGCGCGAGCAACACGGTATCGGGCGTGCTGAACGGCGTCACGCTGAACTTGTCGGCGGCCGCGGTCAGCGCAACCGATACGCAGACGCTGACGATCAGCCCCGACACGAAGTCGCAGGCGGCCACGATCACGAATTTCGTGAACCAGTACAACGCCGTCGTCAAGACGATGGGCGCGCTGTCGAGCTACACGCCAGGGGCGAGCGCGCAGGGCGCGCTGATCGGCGATTCGACGCTGCACACGATCCGCAACGCCCTCGCGTCGACCATCGCGCGCGGCGTTCCCAACAAGAACGGCGACGGGCACACGAACCTGGCGGCGATCGGCATCTCGCTCGAGAAGGACGGCACGCTGAGGGCCGACAGCGCGAAGCTCGACAGTGCGCTGAACAACAACCCGTCGGGGGTCGCGCACCTGTTCAACGCGACGAACGGGGTAGGCAAGCAACTGACCGACCAGATCGAGACCTTCACGAAGCGCGGCGGGATGATCGACCTGCGCACGAACGCGCTGGGCGCCGACCTGAAGCGCGTCACGCAGCAACAGACGAATCTGGCCGACTACGCCGCGCAACTGACCAAGCAGTACCAGGCGCAGTTCACGGCACTCAATGCGCTGATGGCCAAGATGAACTCGAACACGCAGTACCTGACGCGGCTGTTCGGCGGAGCCAACAGCAACGGCACGCTGGCGAACAAGTGAAGAGCGTCCGCGCCGATTGACGATCATCGCGGCGCGAGCCGGTCAATGGATCGACCGGCTCGCGCCGCCGCGCACGGTTACGCGGCGATCCTTCGCCGGAAATGCTCGGTCCCGGCCACGATCTTGTCGAGCACCGCATCGAGCGCCCAGAACCGCTCACGCACGTCGTAGTCGATCACGCGGCAACGGATCGACGCGAAGGTGCCGATTCGCTGGTGATAGAGCTTCGCGAGCGCCGGGTACCCTAGCGCCTCCGACACCGCCGACACGACGAGGAACGTCGACAGTTCGTCGGCCAGCGCCGGATTCGATGCCCCTTGCGTGCGCAACCATCGGTACAGGTCCGGATGGAAGTTGGTGAACACGCCGTTGAAGCCGGCGGACCCCGCCTTCATCGCGTCCCACGCAATCGCGGCGTTCGCGTTGAGGATCTTCAGCGGCGAGCCCTCGGCGAGCGCGACCCGCCGCTTCACCGTCTCCAGGTCGCAGCTCACATCCTTGAGCATCACGAAGCGGCCCGTGTCGATGCACGCACGCAGTTCGTCATCCGACAACAGCCGACGGTAAGGCGCCGGGCACTCGTACAGCCCGAGCGGCAGATCCGACGGCAAGCGCGCGAGCAGCCGGTGCAGATGGTCGAGCAGCGCGGCGCTGCCCTTGCGCTGCGGATCGAGTCGGTTGGTCACGAGCACGACGCCCTGCGCGCCCGATTCGGCCGCCGCGCACAGCTCCTCGGCCTGCGCGTCGAGATCGTCGCTGATGTGCCCGGACGCGACGACCGGCACGCGCCCGGCCACCCGCTCGACCACGAAGCGCGCGAGTGCCGCGCGTTCGGCCAGGCTCAGGCACTGCATCTCGCTCGACTGCGCGACCGCGAACAGCGCATCGGCGCCGTGCGCCAGATACCATTCGATGAGCCGCTCGAGCCCGGCGTAGTCGATCGCGCCGGCGTCGTCGAACGGCGTCAGCATCACCGGGACGATGCCCTCGATGGTCACGTTCGATTGCTGCGGGTGTTGCATCTGTTTCTCCTTGCTTCAGTGAATGCGTGGCGCAAGCCGCGTGCTCAGGCCGGCAACGGCCCGGGCGCGGCGTTCGCGGCCTGCTCGGGAATCGGCTTGCGCACCAGCAGCAGGTACGCCATCGCGCCCGCGAACGCGATCGCCGCGGCCGCCAGCAGCGCCGGCACGAACGACCACTTCTGCGCGATGATGCCCGTCAGGATCGGCGCGAGCGCGCCGCCGATGAAACCGCCGAAATTCTGGATCGCGCCGAGCGACGCAATGCGGCTCGGCGGCGCGGCTGCCGTCGCGAGCGCCCACGAACAGGCCGACGCCGCGTTGGCGAGAAAGATCACGACCGAAATGCAGGCGAGCGCCACCGTGTTGCTCTGCGCGAGCGCGGCGGGAATCGTGAACGCGACCATTCCGAGCATCGCGACCACCACCGCATTGCGCCGGCTCACGACCGGCGAACGGCTGCGGCGCGTGATCAGGTCCGACAGCCAGCCGGCCAGCAGCGAACCGACGAACCCGCACAGGAACGGCACCGACGCGGCGAAGCCGGTGCGGATCAGGCTCATGTGCCGCTCCATCGTCAGGTAGCCCGGCAGCCAGGTGAGGTACACCCAGTTCAGGTACACGGAACCGAAATAGCCGATCAGCATCCCCCAGGTCGTGCCGTGCGAGAACAGGCCGCGCCATTCGGCGAACGTCAGTTTCGGCGCCGCGACCGTGCTTTGCGCGTCGGTGTCGAGGTAATTGCGCTCGGCGGCGGTCAGTTGCGCGCGCACCGGATCGCGATACAGCGCGAACCAGACGATGGCGACGACGAGACCGGCCGCGCCCGTCGCGACGAACGCCCAGCGCCAGTCGAACGACGCGACGAGGATCGACAGCAGCAACGGCGCGAGCGCGGTACCGAGCGGCGACGCGGCATTGAAAATGCCGGTCGGCGTGCCGCGTGCGCGCAGCGGAAACCAGTTGCTCACCACCCGCGCGGCCGACGGGAATTGCGGCGCCTCGCCGATGCCGAGCACGATGCGCGCGACGATGAACCAGCCGAAGGTCGACACGATACCGCCCGCCGCTTGCGCGATCGACCATACGATCAGGCCGATCCCGAGCAGCCGGCGCGGCCCGATGCGGTCGACCAGCCCGCCGACCGGGAACTGGCACAGCGCGTAGCTCCACGAGAAGGCCGACAGCAGCAGCCCCATCTGCGCGAGCGACAGGCCGAGATCGGCGCGGATCGCCGAGCTCGCGACGGCCAGCGTGCCGCGATCGAGGTAGTTGACGATGCCGCTCACCATCAACAGCGCGAGCGCGATGCGTTGCCCGCGCCGGATACGCGGCGGGGCGGGCGGAACGGTCGGGGTTTCGTTCATTGCGGTTGTCTCCATGTCAGTGATATCGGCCGGTTCCGGCCTGTCCGTCTGATGCGGAATTCAAGGTTCCAGGCATGCCACTTCGTCGCGCGTCGGAATCGAGGTCTGCGCGCCGTGGCGTGTCACGCTGATCGCGGCGGCGCGCTGGCCGAAGCCGATCGCGTCGTCCATCGACGCGCCGCCCGCGCGAGCGGCCGCGAACCCGCCGACGAACGTGTCGCCGGCCGCGGTCGTATCGACGGCGACCACCGACATCGCCCGCAGGCGGCCATTGCCTGCACCGCCGCGCCAGCACACGCCGCGCGCGCCGAGCGTGACCAGCACGTTGCCCACGCCCTTCGCGCACAGCGCATCGGCGGCGCGCACGGCGGACGCATCGTCGCCGACAGCGATGCCGGTCAGCGACTCGGCTTCGGTTTCGTTGACGACGAGGTAGTCGACCCGTGCGAGCAGCGCGTCGAACAGCCGCTGCGCGGGCGCGGGATTGAGCAGCACCGGCGTGCGGTGCGCCGAGGCGCAGGCAATGGCGCGCGCCACGGTGGCGACCGGCACTTCGAGCTGGCTCACGAGCATCGCCGCCCCGGCGATCGTTTCGCGCGCCGCATCGATCCGGTCGGCATCGAGGCGCGCATTCGCGCCGGGCACGACGACGATGCTGTTCGCGCCGCCCTCGTCGACCGTGATCGTGGCCACTCCAGTGGCCGTACCGCCGATCCGCGTCAGATGCGTCACGTCGATGCCCTCTGCCGACAGCGCGTCGTGCAGGCGCGCGCCGAACGCGTCGTCGCCGACGCAGCCGATCATCGCGACGGACGCGCCCAGGCGCGCGGCCGCGACCGCCTGGTTCGCCCCCTTGCCGCCATGGACGGTCTGGAAATCGGTGCCGAGCAGCGTCTCGCCCGGCACCGGCAGGCGCGGCGCACGTGTGACGAGGTCGATGTTGACGCTGCCGACGACGGCGATGCGCGGGGAAGGGGTGTCTCTCATTTCCGAATGTAACCGCTTACATTTGCGATGGACAAAAAGGCCGGAATGGCCGTCGTCGATGAAAATTTCACGATATGGATAGAATATGGGTCTGACATAATACGGAAGCACGTCAAGATAGCGCTTACATTCTCACAGGGTCGAGCGAGAATGCAAGCGGCGCCACCACGAAACGAGGGTAAACATTGACGCATTTGACAACTTGTAGCGCTGCCATCGCCGCCACGCCTGGAGACAGCCGATGAGTTCGCCCCCGTCCCGCGCCGGCGCGCCCCGCGCGCGCCGTGGCAGCGGCCGCTCGGTGCTCGGCGATGTCGCGAAGCTGGCCGGCGTGTCGACCGCGACCGTTTCGCGCGTGTACAACGATCCCGGCAAGGTGTCGGCCGACGTGCAGCAGCGCGTGCGCGACGCGGCGCGCGCGCTGAACTGGATCCCGAATGCGGCGGGCCGTGCGCTCGCGTCCACGCGCACCCACATCACGGGCGCGATCATTCCGACGCTTGACGACCAGGTGTTCGCCTCGCAGGTCGCGGGCATGCAGACGGTCATGGCCGAGCACGGCATCACGCTGTTCCTCGGCTGCTCGAACTACGATCCCGCGCAGGCGCTGGACCAGGTGCGCGCGATGCTGTCGCGCGGCGTGGAAGCCGTGTCGCTCGTCGGCGAAGCGTATCCGCCGGAATTGTTCGAACTGCTTGCGATGCACCGCGTGCCGTACGTCGTCACCTATGCGTATCGCGACGACAGCCCGCACTGCTGCATCGGCTTCGACAACCGCGCGGCGTTCGCGCGGCTCACCACCCACCTGCTCGACCTCGGCCACCGCGATTTCGCGATCATCATGCAGCCGTCCGCCGACAACGACCGTGTGCAGGCGCGCCTGCGCGGCATTCACGACACGCTGGCCGCGCGCGGGCTCGCGGTGCGTCCCGTCCATCAGCACGAAGGCGCGGCCACGATCGCGTTCGGGCGGGCGAGCCTGCGGGCAATCGTCGACAGCGACGCGGCCACACGGCCGACGGCCGTGATCTGCGGCAACGACGCGCTCGCGCTGGGCGCGTTGCTCGAGGCGCAGGCGCTCGGCATCGACGTGCCCGCGCAATTGTCGATCACCGGCTTCGACGACATCGCGCTCGCGCGCGAGATCCAGCCGCCGCTGACGACGATGTGGGTCGACACCCACGCGATCGGGCGCCAGGCCGCGCGGGCCTTGCTCGATGCGCTCGAGAACGGCGCAACGGGGCCCGGGCATGCGGTGCTGCCGGAGTTGCGCACGCGGGAATCGGCTGCGGCGCCGGCGCAGGTGCGGGCAGGACGTAAAAAATAAGAACGCACCGGGCAGCTTCGGCTGCCCGACCTCCCTTCATTGCATCACGTCGACCGGCAGCGTCTTGTCGAGATTGTCGTGCCACGCCTGGATGGTCTTCGGCACGCGCTTGTTCCACTGCGGCACGTTCGTGTAATAGCGCATCCGCACGTTGTTCTTCGCGTCGAACACGAGCAGCCCGATCCACAGGTCGTTACCGCGGCGCATCACGATCGCCGCGTTCGTCGTCGCGATGCCGCGCACCCAGTACGCATTCACGTGCGCGTTCAGCCCGTCGAGATCCTTCTCGTCGGCGCTGTAGTTGACGTTGTCGACGAGCGTCTGGTAATCGGCGCCGAGCAGCTTGTGCGCGGTCGCGTTCTGCGTCGCGTCGTCGACGACCTTGAGGCTCAGCAGGTCGGCCGCCGGTTTGGCCTGGAACTGCGACGCGGTCACGTACTGGCCGCCGTAGACGACACCCGCGCCCGCACCGCAGTCAGAATCCGCGCCGTGTTGCGTGACGCCGATGCGCCCGCCCTTCCGTTCGAAATCGAGCCGGCACGTGTCCTTGCGGTAGGTGCCGCTGTCGCCGTGCAGCACGATGTCGCCATCGAGCCCGCCCGTATTCGCGCCGTTGTTGCCGCCCAGCTCGAAATGCAGGCGCGGTGCCGTGCCGGTGAACGTCAGCACGCCGCCGAACGACGGGTTGTCGCTCGTCATGTACCACGTCTGCTGCCAACGGTCGGCGGCCAGCGGCTTGCCGTTCAGGCTCGCGAGCCGTTCGCGGTAGCGATCGCGGAGGCACTGCGCGTCGCCGCCGCACCGGTCGCGCTGCTTGAGCCATTTCAGCTGCGCGGCTTTCAGCGCGGCCGTATCGCCGCCTTTTCCGAGCGCCTGCTTCCACGCCGTCGCGAGGTCGCCGTCGAGCTTCGACAGCGCGGCATCCGCGCAGATCGCCTTCTCGCTTGGCGAAGCGGCTTTCGCGCAGTCGAAGCCGGCGGCCTGAGCGGCGAGCGGCAGCAGGGTCAGCCACGCGGCGGCCGCGATGGATCGCAGGTGCGTGTGCCGCACGGCACTGGCGGAAATCGCGGTTTGCCCGCGCGCATTCTTCGGGTTCTGGGGGGTCATCGGCTTGGCTCGTCGCAGGATCGCGCGCCTGTAGAAGCTACCTGCACGCGGCATTCGAGGTAAAAACACCCGGCCCGGCATGTGTTGCATGCCGTTGCTCGCCGAAGCCTAACCCGAATGCGCGGCGCCGATCAATCGATGGTCGATGTCAGCGCAACCGTCGACGCAGCCACGCTGCATTGCACGATGCCGTCGCGCAATGTGGCTTCCCCGGCGGCATCGATGAACCCGATGAACACCATCACGCCGTCTCCTTCGTGCGCGGCCAGCCCTTCGTCCTCCATCGACGAGAACCGGATGCGCCGCGCAGCGACCTGGCACACGCGCGCAGCGACCTGGCACACGCGCGCAGCGACCGCACCCTGCGCGTCGGCCACGCGCACGATGCCCTTCGCGCGCAGGATCGTGCGCGGCAACGCCTTCAGCCACGCACGCAGCCGCGCCTTGTCGAGCACGTCCGGCGCCGCGACGGTGACGCTCGCGAACGCCGGCATCGCGTCATGTCCGATCGCCCGGTGCGAGCGCGCGAAACCCGGCGGCGTCGCGCCACGATCGGGCACGACCGCGTCGAACAGCAACGCGAGCGGAATCTCGCCATGACGCGCGGCGACGACGATGTCGGTCGGCGCACACGCGCGCACGTCGTCGAGTACCGCATCACGCTGTGCCGCAGCAACGCAGTCGAGCTTGGTCACGACGATCGCGCCCGCGCCGTCGAGCTGGCGCTGCGCCATCGCGCCGACGAGCGGATCGGCGAGCGTGTCGCGCCACGCGAGCGCATCGGCGACGACGAGCACCGACGTCAGCCGGAACGCACCGTTCAGCAGCCCGATCTGCGCGATCTTCGCGGGATCGGCCACGCCGCTCGCTTCGACGAGCAGCAGGTCGGGCCGCACGTCGCGTGTCGCGACGCGTGTCAGCGCATCGACGAGCGCGCCGCCGATCGTGCAGCAGATGCAGCCGTTGTCGAGTTCGATCACGTCGTTGCCGCGCGACCGCACGAGGCGCGCATCGATGTTCACCGCGCCGAAATCGTTGACGAGCACCGCGATGCGCCGGCCATGCGGCGCCTGCAGGATCGCATTGACGACCGTCGTCTTGCCCGCGCCGAGATAGCCGCCGATCACCGCGAGGTCGATCGGCGCGAGCGCGGCCTCGGCGGGCACGACGGCATCGCCCTGCGCGCTCATCGCGGCGACCGGAACAGGCGCCCGCCGAGCACGGTGCCCCACACGGCGAGTTCCTTCAAACGTGCGGGCGCGCAGACCGACGGATCGTCGTCGAGCACCGCGAAATCCGCGAACTTGCCGATCTCGATGCTGCCGACGAGATGATCCATCCGCAACGTATAGGCCGCGCCGAGCGTGATCGCATGCAGCGCGTCGTCGACTGAAATCCGCTCGCCTTCGCCGAGCACGCGCCCCGATGCCGTCTCGCGCTGCACCGCGCAACATGCGGTGAACAGCGGATTCAGCGGCGTGATCGGCGCATCCGAATGCAAAGCGAACGGGATGCCGAGCCGCTGCGCGGAGCCGGCCGCATCCATCCGGTTCGCGCGATCGGGGCCGATGGTCTGGCTGTAATGCGCATCCCCCCAGTAGTACAGATGATTCGCGAAGAAGTTCACGCACATCCCGAGCGCGCGAACGCGCTTCAATTGCGCGGCGTCCGCCATCTGGCAATGCTGCAGCGTATGGCGATGATCGCGGCGCGGATGGCGCGCGAGCAGCGTCGCCATCGCGTCGAGCACGACGTCGGTCGCTTCGTCGCCGTTGGTATGCACATGCAGTTGCAGCCCCGCGCGATGAAACGGCTCGAACACGTCGACGAGCTGGGCGGGCGGAATCAGCCACAACCCGTTCGGCTGACCGCCCGCGTAACCGGGCCAGCGCACGCGCGCGATGAAGCCCTGGATCGAGCCGTCGACGATGAACTTCACCGGCCCGACATGCAGCTTGTCGGTATTGCGCTCGATCTCCGCCAGCACACTGTCGGCCGAGCGCGCCGGATTGCGCTGCGGCGCGAACGCCGGCACGATCCGCACCGGGTAATCGGGATCGGCGGTGACGTCGCGCAGCGTGCGGTTGCCATCGGCCGACAGGTCGTTGACGAGATCGGTGGCCGTCGTCACGCCGGCCAGTTGCGCGACGCGCCCGAAATTCCAGACGGCGTGCGGTTTCTCGCTCGCGGAAATCGCGAGCTTGCCGCCGATCGTCTGATACACCGGCAGCATCGCCGCGAACTCCTGCAGCTCGCCGGTCGGGCGGCCGTCGGCATCGCGCGTCACGCCGTCGATGTCGGTGTCGGCGTCGATGCCCGCGCGCGCGAGCATCGCGCCGTTTACGTTCATCAGGTGCACGCTCGCATGCAGGATCGCGATCGGCCGCTGGGCCGACACGCGGTCGAGTTCGTGCGTGGTCAGCCGCGCGGTGCCGAAGAAGATCGGATCGAAGCCCCACGCGAGCAGCGGCCCGTCGTCGGTCATCGCGCGCTCGGCTTCGCCGAGCCGTTCGAGCACCGCGTCGAGCGAGCGCAGCCCCGGCCACAGCGTGCCGTCGGGGCCGCGCCGGTCGTAGTAGCCGACGTACACGGCGTCCCACATCGCGCCTTCCATCAGGTGGCAATGCCCTTCGACGAGCCCCGGCATCAGCACCTTGTCGCGCAGCGTGTCGTCGGTCGCGCACGCGCCGAACCGCGCGTGCCACGTGGCGGCGGCGGCGGCGTCGCCGACCGCGAGGATGCGGCCGTCGCGCACGGCAACGTGCGTGGCCGACGGCTGCGCCGGGTTCATCGTCAGGATGCGGCGCGCCGTGAACACCGTCACGGGTGCTGCAGGGGTTGCGGATGCTGGCATGGGATGCGGTTCTCCTTGCGGCGGAACGCCGATGCGTCAGGATACGGCGTACTGCTTCACGGGACGGCCATGCAGCATCACATGCACGGCCGCGACGACGAGCACGTTGACGACGAGGCACACGAGGCCGAGATTGATGCCGCCGAAGTCGACATGGAGCACGTAGAAGATCATCGCGAGCACCTGGCCGCAGATCATCCCGGCGCCGACCGCGACAGGCCGCACCCGGCGCCCCGCGAGCAGGATCAGCACGCCCGGCAGGAACTGCGTGACGCCGTAGTACGTCGTGTTGATCAGCGTGAGCATCAGGTTCGGCGTGAGCATCGTGGTCGCGATCGACAGCAGCAGGTAGCCGACGATCACGTATTTCGCCGCACGCTTCTGGCGTGACTCGGGCAGGTTCGGCATCAGGTTGCGCGTGACGATCGGCCCGATCGCGAGGCAGATGCCGGCCAGCACGAGCAGCCCCGACAGCGCGGCGCCGGCCGCGACGAGGCCGATCAGCCAGCCCGGCAGCAGGTGCGTGACGGCGGCGAAGAATGCGTCGTTCGGCGATGCGAGCGTCAGGTTCGCGGTGATCGCGTAGTACGACGCGATCACGAGAAACGGATACATCAGCATGTACAGCGGCATCACGACCTGCGTGCGCCGGATCGCGTCCGGCCCGCGCGCGGTGAAGAAATTCTGCGCGGCGAACGGCATCAGGTAGAAGCCGAGCGACTGGAACAGCATCGTGCTCATCGAGAAGCGCAGTTGCGATCCGCTCATCGTGTTGCTGACCTGCCGGCTCGCGGCGTCGAACACCGGATGCACGCCGCCCACCTGCCACGCGACGGCCACGCCCGTCACGACGATCGCGAGCAGCATCAGGATGTCCTTCAGGATCGCGATGTACGCCGACGCACGCACGCCGGAGATCGCGATATAGGTGAACGCGAGCGCCGCGCACACGAGGATCAGGTACAGCGGCTCGACGTGCCAGCCGAGCCCCTTGAGCGCCGCGACGAGCCCGGTGAACTGCAGCTGCCCCCACGGGATCAGGAACAGGATCGATGCGCACGCAACGACCAGCTCGAGCCCGCGGCTGCGGTAGTGGCCCTTGAACAGGTCGGGCAGCGTGATCGCGTTGTGACGCTTGCCGGCCTCCCAGATCTTCGGGCCGACGAAATAGCCGATCGGGTAGGCGAGCAGGATGTAGCCGAGGAACCACACGCCGTAGGTCGGCCCTTTCGCGTAGATGCCGCCGGGGAAGCCGACCATCGTGCCGATGCTGTAGATCTCGCCGGCGGTCAGGAAGAACACGAGCGCCGTGCCGAACTGGCGCGACGCGACGAAGAAGTCATGCACGCTCTGCTTGCCGCGGCCGCGGCCGGATCGAATGGCGAGATAGAGCGACAGCGCGATCAGCGCGGCGAAGACGACCGTGGACATGCGCACCTCTGCGAAGGAAAGGAATGCGTAGGGTTCGCCGGAAAGCGCGGGCGGCCGGCGGTCCGCAGGAAGCGGATGCGTGCGCTAGGCGGCGCTCGCGCGGCGGTCGAACAGCATCCAGCACGCGAACAGGCAGCCGGACGTCAGCACGAACCACGCGAAGATCCACATGAAGATGAACGGCACGCCCAGCACGTAGCGGTCCTGCGCGGCCGCCCACGGCAGCACGCCGATCACGCCGAGATACGGAATACCGATGCCGATCAGATACCTGAGCATGCGTGTCTCCTCGAAAGCGGGTTCGTACGGAAGGGTCGTACGCGGAGGCAGTGGATGTCGCCTGCACGACATCCGCCGTCGAATCCAGTATTCGAAGACAAAAAGGCGCGGG
This sequence comes from Burkholderia sp. Se-20373, assembly GCF_017104705.1. Taxonomy (NCBI): domain Bacteria; kingdom Pseudomonadati; phylum Pseudomonadota; class Betaproteobacteria; order Burkholderiales; family Burkholderiaceae; genus Burkholderia; species Burkholderia sp. Se-20373. Next base: position 85,483 of record NZ_JAAGPH010000012.1, read on the forward strand.
ATAGTGCCAGACGCGGGCAATCGCTTGGGCCAGTGGTCCGTTGCCCGACGCGGCCCGGTGTTGCCCGGTGTTGCCCGTGTTGCCCGGTCAACGCGGCAACGATCGAAGCGGCAACCCGACTGCCCTCCGTCGCGGCCAACGCTCGCCGATCATGACCCGGGCCGGCGTCAGCTGCTAAACGGCATCAGCTCGTAACTCGTGCTCCGGCCGCCGGACGACGAGCGGCGCAGCACACCGTGCTCGACGAGCTCCGTGATGTCCCGCAGCGCGGTGTCTTGCGAGCACTTCGCCAGCGCCGCCCACTTGGTGGACGTCAGCTTCCCCTCGAAGCCGTCGAGCAGGCGATTCATCACCTTCACCTGGCGTTCGTTCATCGCGAAGCCCGCACAGCGCTGCCAGAAACGCGCCTTGACCAGCACCGCGTCGAGCGTCGTGTGCGCGTGATCGATGGCGCGGCCGAGCGCGGTCAGGAACCACGCGAGCCATTCCGTGACGTCGAGCGAGCCGCGCTGCGTCCGCTCCAGCACGTCGTAATACGCGTTGCGCTCGCGCTGGATTTGCGCCGACAGGCTGTAGAAGCGCTGCGGACTGCGGTCGGCGCGCGCGAGGACCAGATCCCCGAGCGCACGCGCGATCCGGCCGTTGCCGTCGTCGAACGGATGGAGCGTGACGAACCACAGGTGGGCCAGGCCGGCGCGGATCAGCAACGGCTCGAGCGGCGCGGCATTGAGCCACGCGAGCAAGCGCGCGATCTCGCCGGCGAGGCGCGCCGCGGGCGGCGCCTCGAAATGCACGCGCTGCCGGCCGATCGGCCCGGACACGACCTGCATCGGCCCGGTGGCGTCGGTGCGCCAGCCGCCGACCGTGATCCGCGACATCCCCGAATAGCCGGTCGGAAACAGCGCCGCATGCCACCCGAACAGACGGGCGTCCGTGACCGGTGCCGCCGCATGGGCGGTCGCGTCCAGCACCATGTCGACCACGCCCTCGACGTGACGATCGACCGGCGCCAGCGCGCCGATGTCGACCCCGAGCCGGCGCGCGATCGACGACCGCACCGATGCGACGTTCAGGCTTTCGCCCTCGATCGCGCTGGTCTTGACGACGTCCTCCGTCAACGCGGCGAGGCTGGCCTCGTCGCGCAGCGCCAGGCCGACATCCGCCAGCCGCCCGGCCAGCATGCCTTGCGCACGGCTGACGTCGGCGAGTGGTGTCGCCAGGGCAGGGAGGTCGAAGCGCCACTCCGGCCAGTCGGCCGACTCCCAGATGTAGGTGTAATCTCCGCTCATGATGCGGAGATTATCCCACCGATTCGCCGCAGAACTCAATATTCTCCGCAAACCATGCGGAGAATAGCGCACCGATTCCCCGCAACCCGGCCTGCTAGCGCGCCCGGCCCGCGCCGCCCTTCGCCGCCGGCGCCGCCTGTCCAAGCCGTTCCGCGAGAAACCCGATGAACGTGCGCAGCGTGACGAACCCTTCCCGATGCTGCGGAAACACCGCATTGAGCGTGATCGGCGACGGCGCGTACGCGTCGAGCACCGGCACCAGCGCGCCGCTGTCGAGCGCCCCGCCGACGATGAAATCCGGCAGCAGCGCGATGCCGAGCCCCGCGATCGCCGCGTCGCGCACCACCTCGCCGTTGTTCGCGACCAGCGGCCCCTGCACGTCGAACGTGCGCGCCCCGCCGTCGACGCGGAATTCCCAGCCGATACGCCGCTCGCGCCCGTACAGCACGCACGTATGGCCGGCGAGATCGGCCGGCGTCTGCGGCGTGCCCTGCCGCTTCAGGTACGCGGGGCTCGCGCACGCAATCATCCGCCACGCGCCGAGCGGGCGCGCGATCAGCGTCGAATCCTCGAGCGAGCCGATCCGCAGCACGAGATCGAAGCCCTCGCCGATCAGGTCGACGCGCCGGTCCGTCAGGTCGAGGTTCAGCCGCACGGCCGGGTGCGCGGACAGGAATTCGGCGATCAGCGGCGACACGTGCGTGATCCCGAACGACAGCGGCGCGCTGATTTTCAGCGACCCGTGCAGCTCGGTGCTGCGCACCGACATCGCCTGCTCGGCGTCGGCGATCTCCGCGAGGATCCGCTGCGCGCGCGCATAGAACTCCTGCCCCGATTCGGTCACCGCGAGATTGCGCGTGTTCCGGTGCAGCAGCCGCACGCCGAGCGACGCCTCCAGCGCCATCGTGCGCCGGCTGACGAACTGCTTGGACAGCATCAGTTGGTCGGCCGCCGCCGTGAAGCTGCCCGCATCGACCGTCGCGACGAAGATCCTGAGATCGTTCAGTTCCATATTGTCCACTCCATAGCGACAGTCATTATCTCTACAGCCATTTATTTGTCAAATCGATTGACCTAAGATTCATCTCAACGAACGGCCGGGCTCACTTCCGAGGTCCGGCGTCTTGAGGAACAAAAATCATGATCGAAACCCGTGCAGCAAACCAACGTGGCCGTGCGGAGCATGGCTGGCTCAGCTCCCGTCATACGTTTTCGTTCGCGAATTACTACGATCCGAAGCAAGTCGGCTTCTCCGACCTGCTGGTGATCAACGACGACCGCGTCGCCCCGGGCCGCGGCTTCGGCACGCACCCGCACCGCGACATGGAAATCCTGTCGTACGTGCTCGACGGCGCGCTGGAACACAAGGACTCGATGGGCACCGGTTCGGTGATCGTGCCGGGCGACGTGCAACTGATGAGCGCCGGCACCGGCGTGCGCCACAGCGAGTTCAACCACTCGCCGGAACTGCCCGTCCACTTCCTGCAGATCTGGGTCGGGCCGGCCGAAAAGGGTGCCGAGCCGCGTTATCAGCAGACGAACGTCACGGCCGACGACAAGCGCGGCAAGCTCGCGCTCGTCGTCTCGCCGAACGGCGACGCCGGTTCGTTGAAGATCCGGCAGGACACGCGGATCTACGCGGGCCTGTTCGACGGCGATGAACGCGCGACGCTGGAACTGGCGCCGAACCGCTTTGCCTACGTGCACGTGGCACGCGGCAGCGTGACGGTCAACGGCGTGACGCTCGGCGAGGGCGACGGCGTGCGCATCCGCGACGAACAGGCGCTGACGTTCACCGACGGGAAGGATGCCGAAGTGCTGGTGTTCGACCTGCGTCCGGTCGAAGTGACGGCCGAGTGGGCATAAAGCCCGTTCGGGAAACCGGGCCCCGCTGAACGCGGGGCCCTTTTAATCGGAGATTCGCAACATGGCCAAGGTACTCGTTCTTTACTACTCGTCCTACGGGCACGTCGAAACGATGGCGCAGCACATCGTGGAAGGCGCGAAATCGGTGGCCGGCGTCGAGGTCACGCTCAAGCGCGTGCCGGAAACGATTCCCGTCGACCAGGCCCGCGCGATCGGCGTGAAGGTCGACCAGGCCGCGCCGGTCGCGACGGTGGACGAACTCGCCGACTACGATGCGATCATCTTCGGCACGCCGACCCGCTTCGGCAACATGGCCGGCCAGATGCGCACGTTCCTCGACCAGACCGGCGGCCTGTGGATGAAGGGCGCGCTCGTCGGCAAGATCGGCAGCGTGTTCGCGTCGACCGGCACGCAGCACGGCGGCCAGGAAACGACGATCACGTCGTTCCACACGACGCTGCTGCACCACGGGATGGTGATCGTGGGTGTGCCGTACGCCTGCAGCGGCCTCGTCAACATGAACGAAATCACCGGCGGCACGCCGTACGGCGCGACCACGCTCGCGGGCGCGGACGGCAGCCGCCAGCCGAGCGCGAACGAGCTCGACATCGCGCGCTACCAGGGCAAGCACGTCGCGGAAATCGCGAGCAAGCTCGCGTCGTAACGCGCCGGCCCGGCCGTTCGGGCCGCCCCGCACATGCGCGAACGGCGCCGGGCGATCCGGCGCCGTTCGCGCTGTGCCCGGGTTCCGGCCGTTACTGGCCCGATGCCGGGGCGGCCGGCGCCGCCTTCGTCGCGGGCGCCTTCTGCGCGGCGTTCTGCGGATAGTTGCTCTGGTCGTTGGTCAACCGGTAGCCGCTGCCCGTGCCGATCGCCTTCAGGTCCGACGCATGCCGCGCCCGGGCGGCCTTGCGGGCCGCCTTCTTCTGCGCCTTGTCGAGCTGCTTCTGCGTCGGCGCGGACGCCGGATCCTGCGCGTATGCCGCCGGCGCGGCGGTCAACAGCAGACCGAACGACGCCGTTACTGCTATTGCCACCGATACCACGCGAGACTGCTTCATGGCCGGATCTCCTTGTCGATTGTTGATAATGGGTCGAACACCGGCGCGCACACGACCGCTTGCGACATCGGCGCCGTTGCAACGTTAGCCGATCAGTATTCCGTTGTCCGTGTGCGTTCCTGAATTCTCCTGATAACGGCCACGATACATGCGCACCGCGAGAGCCGCTGTTTCGGCGCCGCGCCGGCGCCATCAGGGAAACCGATAACCCGGCCCGGCCGGCGCTCAGATCCAGCGCGACAGCACCGGCAGCAGGATCGGCACGACGAAGGCGGTCAGCACGCCGTTCAGCCCCATCCCGAGCCCGGCGAACGCGCCGGCTTCCTCGCCGACCTGGAACGCGCGCGCGGTGCCGATCCCGTGCGACGCGACGCCGAGCGCGAAGCCGCGCACGGCCGGTTCGTCGACCCGCAGCGCATTGAGGATCCCGCGTGCGCACACCGCCCCGAATATCCCGGTCGAGATCACGAGCACGGCGGTGAGCGACGGAATCCCGCCGATTTCGGCCGCGACGGCCATCGCGATCGGCGTCGTCGCCGATTTCGGTGCCAGCGACGCGATCGTCTGGTGCGACGCGCCGAACAGCGCCGCGATGCCGACCGCCGACACGATCGCGGTCAGCGAACCCGCGAGCAGGCCGACCAGCAGCGGCACCGCGGCGCGGCGCAGCTTCGACCACTGGCGGTACAGCGGCAGCGCGAGCGCGACGGTCGCGGGGCCGAGCAGGAAGTGGACGAACTGCGCGCCTTCGAAATACGTCGGATACGGCGTGTGGGTGATCGTCAGCAGCACGACGATCAGCGCGACCGCGATCAGCACCGGGTTCGCGAGCGGGTTGAAGCGCGCCCGCGCATACACGGCCTGCGCAAGCAGATAGGCGAGCAGCGTGATGGTCAGGCCCAGCAGCGGGGTCGCGGCGAGATAGACCCAGATCGCGCCGAGTGTCGGGAAGGCCGTCATCGCGTGCCCTCCGCCGCGCCGCCCGCGCGCCGCTGGCGGCGCAGCAGCGCACGCGTGACGAGCGCGGTCACCGCGATCGCGAGCGTGGTGCTCACCGCCAGCGCGACGACGACCGCGACCGCATCGCCGCGCACGCGGTCGGCCGACACCATGATGCCGACGCCGGCCGGCACGAACAGCAGCGACAGGTGGCGCAGCAGCTCGAGCGCGGTCGGCTCGATCGCGTCGGCCACCTGCGGGCGCAGCATCACGAAGCCGAACAGCAGCAGCATGCCGATCACCGGGCCCGGCACCGGCAGGCGGAACAGGTAGGACACGCCTTCCCCGAGACACTGGAAGGTCAGCAAGACCGCGAACGCCTGCAGCATGAACCGCCTCTCCCGAACGGGGCCGTGCTGCCGGGCGGCCGCGCGACCGATGGCCGGCGGGTTGCGGCGCCGGCGTGAACGATACGCGCGATCGTACCAACTTCACGCGCGAACGAACATCGCCGCGCGCGGCGGCGGGAAGACACCACCGGCTGCTGCACGGTGTGCGGCCTCCCGCCGCCACGCATCATCCCGGCACCGGTTCGGCCGACATCGCCCTGCCCGGGTCGTGCGCGTGGCCGGATACGCCGGCCACGGGCAGCGTGAGCGTCACGGTCGTGCCCTGCCACGGGGCGCTGCGCACGTGGATCTCGCCGCGGTGCCGGTCCACCACCGCCTTCGCGAACGCCATGCCGAGCCCGACACCCTTCGTATCGGGCTGTCCCGGCAGACGAAAGCGCCGGTAACGCTCGAACAGGCGCGCCTGGTCCTCGGCCGCGATCCCGTAGCCGTCGTCGCGAATCACGCAGCATACCGAAGCACCGTCGTCCGCCAGCTCGACGCTGCACGCGATGCGGGTATGCGCGGCGCTGTAGTCGACCGCGTTCCCCAGCAGATTGACCAGCGCACGCGACAGCAGCGCCGGATCGCCGCGCACGAGCGCGTCGTCGCACGATGGGACGTCCTCGATCGCGATGTGCTTGTCCCGCGCGCGCGGCCAGATTTCGTCGCGTGCCTGATTCATCAGGTCGGCCACGTTGACGAGTTCCGACGCGTACTCGCCCGCCTCCGCCCGCGACACCTGCGCGAAACCGTCGGCCATCGCGAGCGTATGACGCGCCAGCCCGCCGATCTCGTGAAGACGCTCGCGCAGCGCGCACTCGGGCGGGCAGGCGGCAGGCGCGTTCACGAGCACGATGACCGACGTGAGCGGCGCACGCATGTCGTGCGAGAACAGCGTCAGCATGTCGTTGCGCTGCCGCTCGAGCAGCGTGCGATGGACGTAGGCGCCGCGCAGCGCGTCCAGTGCATCGTTCACGTGCGCGATCTCGGGGCTCGTGCCCGGAATCCGGACGATCGGCGACACGTCGCCCTCGCTCAACGCGACGATGCGCCGGCTCAGCGCATCGAGCGGTGTCGACAGCGTCCGCTGCGTGCCGCGCACGAGCAGGAACAGGATCGCGATGCAACACGCCGCCTCGGCGCCGGACAGCGTCATCCGGACGCGCGCCGCATCGCGCAGCGCCACCGCGCGCGCCCGTGTGAGGTCGAGCACGTGGTCGCGCAACTGCGTCGATGCGTCGAGATCGCGCATGATCCGCGACGCGAAATCCTCCGCGTTTATCGCATAGGTGCCCGTGCGCCCTGCGCGAAGCGTCGTGGCCACGAGCGGCAGGAAGCTGCCGTCCATCGTGTCGTTCAACCGGGCCAGGTCATTCGACAGCATCGCGTCGTCGAGCGGCGGCGCGATCGCGCCGGCGATCAGTGCGCGGAGCTGCACGATGCGCCCGCGCATCTGGAGGATGCGCGCCAGCCGATCATTGTCGAGCGCCTCGTTCCTCACCAGCGGCGCGACGAACAGCGAGCCCAGCCGGCCGGTGTATTCACGCAGGTCGCCCAGCAGGCGCGCGACGACCAGCGCGCCGGCCGTGTCCGGATGACGCATCGCCGTGCCCGCCATCACGCCGCTGGTCAGCGCCGCCAGATCGTCGGCGGCCGCGAACATGCGGTCCTGCGCAGCCTGCACCTGCCACGTCGCACGCGCCGCCGCGGGCCGCGCGGCGAGCGCATCGACTTCGCCGCGC